>NZ_JAMYRK010000009.1:0-140007 GCF_040321335.1 Mesorhizobium sp. M0437 | reverse complement strand
GGCTCGCTCTTGTTAAAACCCCACCGCCAACCCCCCGCGGGCCGGCGGGGCCCCCGCCGCGCGCCCGCGGGTGGCCCCCCCGCGCCAGGAACGGCATTGCCGCCAGCGCCAGCACGATGACCGGCCCGACCGAGCCGATCTTCTGCCAGGTTGCGCCGCCCAGCGAGCCGAGCTGCCAAAAGGTCAGGTCGCGCAATTGCCGGTCGTCGGCCATGAAGATCAGGATGCCGGTCAGCGCCATGGCAAGCGCCGCCAGCGCGATGCCGGCGAGCAGCATGGTGGCGACCGAGGTCTGGCCTTGCCGCGTCGCGACCCGATAGAGCAGCAATGTCGTAGCCAGCCCGCCGCAGAACGCAGCCAGCGGCAAAGCCATCGTGCCGAGCGCCGAAGTCAGCGGCGCCAGCATGGTCGAGCCAAGCACGATGACGGCGACCGCACCGAGGCTCGATCCGGCCGAAACGCCGATCAGGCCGGGGTCGGCCAGCGGATTGCGGAACAACCCCTGCATGACGGCACCAGAGACTGCAAGCGATGCGCCGATCAGCACGCCCATAATGATGCGCGGCAGACGGATGTCATGGATGATCAGGCGGTCGCGGGCGCTCAATGCCGCGTCGCCGGGCAACGCGCCGAACAGCCAGTCATGCATGACGCCGATGGCCGAGGCATCGGATGCGCCGGAGGTCAGCGACAACATCACGGCGATAGTCAACCCGACGCAGAGCAGCACGATGACGAGGCGGGCGCGCCGCGAACGATCACCCTCGGCTGCCGTCGCCATGATGCCCGCCGCACCGGCGATCGAATGATCCGCCATCGCGCTCAATCCGTGACCTGGCCGCCATAGAGCGAGACGGCGAGATCGTGGATGGCGTCGGCCGTGCGCGGGCCGAAGCCGAGCAGGTAGCCGCCGTCCATGCGGATCAGCGTGCGGGCTGCACCCGCCGGCGTCGAAGCCACGGCAGGGTTCGAAACAATTCGTCATCCGCGGTGGCCGGCCCGGCGTTGTTCATCATCAGGATCACGTCGGGCCTGGCGGTGATGACTGCCTCGTCCGACAATTGCTTGTAGCCGGCAAAGCCGTCGATGGCGTTGATGCCGCCCGAAAGCTTGATGATGCCGTCGGCGGCGGTGTCGCTGCCGGCGGCAAGCAGCTTGCCGCTCTGCATCGACAGCACGAACAGGATGCGCCTGCGCTCCTTGATCGAGGCGGTCTGCTTTTCAGCTGCCTTCAGCTTGGCGTCTATCTCGGCTGCCAAGGCATCGGCCTTGGCGCCGACGCCGAGCGCCTTGCCGACGATGTGGATCTTTTCGAGAATGCCTTGATTGTCATAGCGCTCGGACACCTCGATGAACGGGATGCTCGATTTCTTCAAGACGTCGACGGCTTCCTTCGGTCCGCTGCCGTGCAGCGCCAGTATGCCCGACGGATTGACCGACAGCACACCCTCCGGCGACAGCTGGCGCATGTAGCCGACATCCGGCAATTCCACCGCCGCTTGCGGATAGCGGCTGGTCGAATCACGTGCGACAAGGCGATCCTGTTCGCCGAGCGCGTAGACGATCTCGGTGATCGAGCCACCGATAGCCACGATCCTCGAGCGATCGGCGAAAGTCGCGATGCCCTCGGCGGCTTGAGCCGGCATCAGCGCGGCGAACGCCAGGAAAACAGCCGCCGCAGGACCAGGCGCCGACCTGGAGACCGATGCCAGCCTGGAGAAAAGAACCATCGTCGTTTTCCTCAGGCTGCGGTCGGGCTTGGGATACGCGGCAGGTTTTCGGCCAGAAAGCGCCAGTCTTCGCGCTCGCTTTCGCCTTCATGCCGCTTACCGAAGAACTGGATGATCATCTTGCCGTCGGCGCCATAGATTTCGAGCGACGTGACATGGCCGTCCTTGGTCGGCTTGCGCACGGCCCAGACCTCATCGATGTGGTCGGTCCGCAGGTGCAGATGGAAGTTCTGGTCGAGCACGTTGAGCCATGGTCCCATCGGCTTGATCGAGGCGACCGGGCCGGAATGGATCTGGATGCAGCCGCGATTGCCGACAAAGCACATGATCGGCATGGCGCCGGCAGCGGCGTGGTTGAACATGGCGTTCACCGCATCCTTGTCGACCAGCCAGGCGTAATCCTGGCCGACCATGCGCACCGCCTGTCGGCGGCTGATCTTCAGTGTCTTCAGCATGCCGAAGAACTGGTGCACGTCGGTCAGCCGGCTCCAGCGGTCGCGCAGATCGTCGATGCTCGCCGAATTGTCCGCAGTCTCGGTCTCGTCAGCCGTGCCCGCTGAAATCGCCACCGTCGGCTTCTGGTTCGGCGATTCCAGCCCGGCCACCAGTTTCTGATAGGCGTAGAGGTTGGAGGCTGGCCTGAGATGCACCTTGTGTACCGCCTCGCCTGCGGTGTCGAAGAACTGCAGGCTGCGGCGGATGTCGGCGCCATCGCGCTTTTCCACGGCAAAGCCGTGCGCCCAAACTTTTGGGAAAATACGCAGGTCGATATTTTCGCCGAGCACCATGGCATTGTGATTACCGGTGACAACCTTGTCGTAGACGCCGATCTTCTCGTGCACCGCGCTTTCGTTGCGGGTCAGCGCCATCACCTCACCGACAGCTTCGAGGCCAGTCAAAAGGTCGTTGACACGCGGCTCGACGCGCACGACGCCGTCGCCGCAATGCGCGGCGACCAGTTCGGCCTCCGAAATACCGAGCTGGGCGGCGAGGTCGCGCTCGCGCATTTTCGGATTGTCTGCCCGTGCCCGCCGGATCTCGTGCGGGGCGGGTTTTACGCGCTGGTCCATTTCTGCCACCTACTTGTTGAGGATGAGCTTGCCCTGCCGGGTGATCTTCAGCCGGTACAGCGCACCATGATGCTCGATGCCGATCTCGTGCTCGCCCTGGAACAGCGTGTTGCTGGACAGCGTTCTCACGGCCGATTGGACCCGGTCGAAATGGACGGAATTTTCGTCGGAACGGCGGACGCGATAGCGAAAGTCGCTGGGATTGTGCGTGTTCATTGGTTCGATCCCTTTCCTGTGCCGGGCATCTGGCGCGGCGCCTGCGTGAAATGCCGATTCAATTCTTGACTCGAATGATCATGTTATCTAGCAGTGCAATACCGGAGTAAATGAGTCAACATTTAAGACGCCGGACACGATGAAAAATGCCAGCGAGCCCCAAGCCAGCCAGCATCGAACATGGATTCTTGGAGCTGCAGCATGGGGTTGGCGAATTGGGGACGGCTGGCGGGCAGCGGCCTGACACATTGTTCTATGACAAGCAAAATGGCCGCGTTGCTGGCCGGCGCGGCGGCGATCCCGCTGCTTGCCACACCGGCCGGCGCCCAGCAGGCCGCCCAACCGGCAGCCGACCAGCAGCAGACTGACCCGTCTCAACAGCCCGAAAAGGTAAAGCCGGCCCCGGCGGGTGCCACACTGCTCGACAAGATCCTGATCCTCAGCCGTACCGGCGAGACGGCGATCGAGTCGCTTGCTTCAGCCAGCCATGTCGACGAGGAACAGCTCGAGCGCCGCATGGCGACGACGCCCAACGAAATGCTGTTCGGTGTGCCGGGTGTCGCCGTCCAGGCCGACACAAGGCGTGTCAGTTCCAGCATCAACATCCGCGGCCTGCAGGACTTCGGCCGCGTCTCCGTCATCGTCGACGGCGCCCGCCAGAATTTCCAGCGCTCGGATCATGGCACGCAATCGACCTTCTACATCGATCCCGAATTGATCAAATCCGTCGATGTGATCCGCGGTCCGGTCGCCAACACCTATGGCTCCGGGGCGATCGGCGGCGTCGTATTTTTCGACACCAAGGATGCGCAGGATTTCCTCAAGCCCGACGAGACCTGGGCGGCATCCGCGACCGGGCGCTACGAAACCAACGGCGAAGGCTGGACCACCAGCGCCACCGGCGCCTATCGGATCAACGAGAACTGGGACGTGCTCGGCAATATCGTCTACCGCGACTATGACGACTACAAGCATGGCGGCGGCGACACTGTGGCGGGCACTGGCTTCGACGTCTTTAGCGGCCTCCTCAAGACGACCATCCGCCCCAGCGAAAACAGCGAGCTGAAGCTGGGCTGGATCGGCTCGAACGACGGATGGACCGAGACCAGCGGCAGCGCGCCGGTGAACGACGCCGACCTGAAGGCGAATACGTTCACGGCCCGCTACAACATCACCGACGAAGACAAGAGCTGGCTCGACCTCCACATCAACGCATCCTACAACAAGACCAAGCTCGATCTGACGACCCTTGTGGCGCAAAACCGGTTTGATCCGGTCACCGGTCTGCCCGTGGTTTTGCCGGCGGGTTCGAAATCGACGTTCGACATCGGCACCTCCGGCATCGACATTTGGAACACGTCGAGATTCGAGACCGTTGGAATCGCGCATGAGCTGACCTATGGCGGCGACTGGGTTGGCGACGATGTCGAGACAGGCGGCACGGCGGGCGGCGACAGCTTCTATACGCCCTCGGGCAACAGGAACGTCTCCGGCGCTTACGTTCAGGACAAGCTCACCTGGGACTGGCTCGAGATCATCGCCGGGCTGCGCTACGACAGCTACAAGCTTGACAGCGATGTCGGCGAAACCTCTGGCGACCGGCTGTCGCCACGCATCACAGTGGGCATTTCGCCCTTCGAGAGCGCCAGCCTTTACGGGCTGCAATTCTACGGCACCTACGCTGAAGGCTATCGTTCTCCGTCGCTGTCGGAGACCCTGATCAGCGGCAATCATCCGGCCGGCGTCAGCTTCCCGTTCCTCCCCAATCCCAATCTCAAGCCCGAAACCGGCAAGACCGTGGAATTCGGCGTCAATTACAGCACCAACGGCGTCATCCAGGCCGACGACGCGCTGCGGCTGAAGGCGGCCTATTTCAACAACAATGTTGACGATTACATCGATGGCGTAACGCTATCGGCGTTCGACCCGACCAGCGGCTGCCCGTTCGGTCCGGGCATACCGATCTGCTTCCAGTATCAGAATTTCGCCAAGGCCAAGATTCACGGCTTCGAGATGGAGGGCGTCTATGATGCCGCCTGGGGCTTTGCCGGGCTTTCGGCGTCGTTCACCGACGGCCACACGATTTCCTATGAAGGCGAACGGGCGGACCTTGTCACCGTCCCCTCCTCACAGATCACCGGGCAACTCGGCTTTCGCTTCCTCGAGGACAGGCTGACCATCGGCGGCGAGGTGCAATACAACGGCAAGCCGCAGGGCAACCCGGTGGCCAGGGACTACACGCTGGTCAATGCCTTCGCCAGCTACCAGGCGACCGACAATTTCAAGGTCGATTTCCGCGCCGACAATCTGTTCGACGTCAAATACGCCAACCCGCTGAACGCATCGACCACCAGTGTTGTCTACGAGCCAGGCGTCACCCTGAAGCTGGCGGCGACCATGAGGTTTGGAGGCTGAGACAATGAAAGGCATGACGGCATCCCTTCGTCTGTTCGCCGCGGTGCTGGCAATATTGCTTGCGGCGGCTCCAGCGTGGACACAACAGCAAGCACCGGCGCTGATCCTCGAGCTCAACGGCGCGCAGCCCTCCGACAAGGGCTGCCGCCTGACCTTCGTGGTCACCAACAATCTCGGCGCCGGTCTTTCCAAGGCGGCGTTCGAGATCGCGCTGTTCAACGAGGCCGGCGTCGTCGACCGGCTGACCGTGCTCGATTTCAAGGAGCTGCCGGCAGGCAAGACCAAGGTGACGCGTTTCGACCTTGCCGGCACGGATTGCGGCAAGGTCAGCCGCGTGTTGATCAACAGCGCCACGGAATGCGCCGGCGCCGAGCCGAATGCCTGCATGCGCGGGCTGAAGACGCAGACCAGGACCGGCATCGCCTTCGGGGTCTGAATTTTGGGACCGGAACCCGCATTCGCACGAAACCCCGTCGCGTGGCCATTGGCCGGTTTCCTGCCGCCGGAACCGGACGATCCGGATTTCACCATCCCGCGCGGGGCGCTGCGTGTTTCGCCGCGCGACAGGCCGGAAGACAGTTACATCGCCGATGCCGACGGCGACTTGACTGCGGTACCTATGGAGCCATTGCGGCAGGCACGACAGACGCGGCGGCGCCGCAACTGGACGGTGGCGATCGCCTGCTCTTGCGCATTCCACGTGGCGGTGGCGCTGGCCTTCCTCACGCTGCCGGACGACCGGCCAAGCATCGAAGGTGCCGACCAGCAAGGCGAAATGCTGCTCGGCGCCGACCCGCAGCAGGCGGCCGGCGATGTCGGAGACGATCCGGAAGTGGCCAACGTGACGATGGTGACCATGCTCGACGCCAAGCCGGTCGAAACGGTCGAGGCGCAGGCGGCCGCGGCAGAGGAGACGCTCCAGCCGGTCACCGATGCGGCGGAGACATCGGACAAAGAAGTGGTTGAGCCGGTCAACGAGGCCGCCACGGAAACTGCTGCGCCTGCCGATCGCACCGAACCAGCACCTGCGCAGCCGGCGCGCCAGGACCCATCGCCCGACGTTCTTGCAACCGACAGGCTGGTGCCTGCCGACGACAATGCCGTGCCGCCAGTCAGCGCGGTCGAAACGGCCGAACCTGCCGAGACGAGTGCGCCGGCACCAGCCGACCCGGCGCCGGCCGAAACGGTTCAGACGACCGAGACAGTCGGCGCGGCGGAAGAACCGAAGCCGGACAGGCCGGAGCCCAAGCAGCCGAAGAAGGCAACCGCAAAGAACAAGCCGGTCAGGAAGGCCGAACCAAACGAGCCTGAAAAGCCGGCCCTGCGCAGGAAGGCGAGCAAGGCACTTGCGAAAGCCGATTCCAAGAAGAAAAAGACCGGCTCCGGCGGCCGTGACGAAACGGATGTCGCGCGCGGCATGGCCGACGGCAGGAAGGACGGCAAGATCCTGACCGCCAGCAGAGGCGGCAAATCAGGCATCGGCAATGCAGCCGTCACGAACTATCCCGGCAAGATCAGATCAAAACTGGTGCGGGCCTTCAATTCGACACGCACACGCGCCACCGGCACAGCAACCGTTGCCTTTACCGTCGGCTCGAACGGCAGCGTCCGGTCGGCTAGGCTGACGGGCAGTTCGGGTGTTGCCGCGCTGGACAAAGCCGCACTCGACGCAGTCCGCCGGGCTTCTCCGTTTCCTCCTATTCCGGAAGGAGCCGGTCGCTCGGCCTGGCAGTTCGAAGTGCCGCTCGGTATCAGGTAACGATCGTCCTCATGCGGATACCAAAGTCGGCGCCACCCCTGCCCCGCGATGCGCGAACCCTGGCGAAACCTACGCAGCGGCCAGCAGGCTGGCATTGCCGCCCGCCGCCGTGGTGTCGACGCAGACGGCGCGCTCGTGGGCGTAGGCGGCCGGATAATAGACTTCGCTGATCAGCGGCACGATCGGGCCGGCGCGCTCGGCGATGACCTTGCGCACGATGCGCGCGGCCTCGGGCGTGCCGGAAAAGGCCACGACATCGACCCGCAGCGAGCGCGCTTCGACCGGGCCGGGCCGGCCGTCGATGGCCGCCAGCGGCAGGCCCTTGCCGGTCAGCGCCGACAGCGCTGCCGGCGCGCCGGGTGCGACGGCGAGCACGGCATTGCCGGCGGCCAGCGCCTGGATCGTCTGCGCAAGCAGCGTATCCGCGTCGGGACCGAGGCACAGCACGCGCCCGCGCGGCGACAGCGACAGCGTGTTGGCCTCGCCGGTCGGCCCGGGCAGGTCGACCTGGCCGAAATCGATGGCGGCGGCGGTGCCGATGGCGGCGGCACCCTTGCCGCGCAGATGTTTCCTCAGGATGGCGACACGATCCGGACGCGTCGACCAGCCGCCAAGCGCCGGGTCCGGCAGATTGTCGGCGAGCTCGGTCGCAGTCACCTTGCGGCCTTCGGCAAGATGGGTGCCGGCCTCCGGTCCCTTGCGGAAGCGTCGAAGATAATGTGGGCCGCCGGCCTTCGGCCCGGTGCCGGAAAGGCTCTCGCCGCCGAACGGCTGCGCGCCGACGACGGCGCCGATCTGGTTGCGGTTGACGTAGATGTTGCCGGCATGGATGCCATCGACGAAATGCTGGGCGCGGCCTTCGATGCGGGTGTGCAGGCCGAAGGTCAGGCCATAGCCCTTGCGGTTGATCGCCGCGATCACCGCATCAATCTCGTCGGCATCGAAGGTGGCGACATGCAGCACCGGCCCGAACACCTCGCGCTCCAACTCCTCGATGCCCTTGACCCGAAAGACGTGCGGCGCAACGAAGCGGCCGTCCTTCGGCGCTTCGAGCTTGGCGATCAGCCGGCCCTGCAGGCCCATTTTGGTGCAATAGTCACGGATCGACGCTTGCGCCTCGTCATCGATGACCGGACCGACATCGGTCGATATCCGCCACGGGTCGCCGAGGCTGAGCGCTTCCATCGCGCCTTTCAGCATCTCAAGCATCTTCTTCTCGACGTCCTTCTGCACGTAGAGAATGCGCAATGCCGAGCAGCGCTGGCCGGCACTCTGGAAGGCGGAGGCCAGGATGTCGCGCACCGCCTGTTCGGGCAGCGCAGTGGAATCGACAATCATGGCGTTCAGGCCGCCGGTCTCGGCGATCAGCATGGCGTCGGGCGCGGCGGTGTCGGCGAGCTGCTTTTCGATCAGCTTGGCGACCTCGGTCGAGCCGGTGAAGCAGACGCCGGCAATGCGCGGGTCAGCGGTCAGCGGGCCGCCGACCGAGGGGCCGTCGCCGGGCAGAAGCTGGATGACATCCTCCGGCACGCCGGCCTCGCGCAGCAACTGGACAGCGCGGAAGGCGATCAGCGGCGTCTGTTCGGCCGGCTTGGCGATCACCGAATTACCGGTGACGAGTGCCGCCGCGATCTGCCCGGTGAAGATGGCGAGCGGAAAATTCCACGGCGAGATGCAGGCGATGGCGCCGCGCGCCTCGGTGCCCGCCTCGGCATTGGCGGCCTCAGCCGCATAGTAGCGCAGGAAATCGACCGCCTCGCGCACTTCGGCGACGCCGTCGGCGAGCGATTTGCCGGCCTCGCGGGCGGAGAGTGCAAAGAACTCGACGGCGTTTGCTTCGTAGAGATCGGCCGCCCGGTTGAGGATGGCAGCGCGCTCGGCGACCGGCCGTCTTGCCCATGCCGGTTGTGCCTCGACGGCGATGCGCACGGCGGTCTCGACCTGCTTGGCGCCGGCCTCGCTGACCGTGCCGACCACTTCCGAAGGTTTTGCTGGATTGACGACCGGACGCTGCTTGCCGTAGCCGGCCGCGCGGCTGACCGGCTTGGCGTGCCAGCGCTCCGGCCCGGCGAACTCGGCCCTCGCCTTGTCGATCGCAGCCAGCGTCAGCGTGTCGGTGATATCGAAGCCCTTGGAATTGCGCCGGCCTGGACCGAAGATTGCCGACGGCGGCACGATCGCTGGATTGGCGGCGGGACCTTGTTTCTCCACCGTTTCGAGCGGGTCGCGGGCAATGTCCTCGGGCTCGACTTCCTCGTCGGTGAGCTGGTGGACAAAGGAGGAATTGGCGCCGTTTTCGAGCAGCCGGCGGACCAGATAGGCGAGCAGGTCGGAATGAGCACCGACCGGCGCATAGATGCGGCAGCGCGTGCCTTCGGCCCGCCGCACCGTCTCATGCAGCGCCTCGCCCATGCCATGCAGCCGCTGGAACTCGAACGTATCGCGCTCCGTCGTCATCGACAGAATCGCGGCGACGGTGTGGGCGTTGTGGGTGGCGAATTGCGGATAGATGCGGTCGGTCATCGCCAACAGCTTCTTGGCGCAGGCCAGGTAGGAGACGTCGGTGTTGGCCTTGCGGGTAAAAACCGGATAGCCGTCGAGCCCGAGCGTCTGCGCCCGCTTGATCTCGGTGTCCCAATAGGCACCCTTGACCAGCCGCACCATGATGCTGCGGTCGTATTTCCTCGCCAGCTCGTAGAGCCAGTCGATGACGAAGGCCGCGCGCGGGCCATAGGCCTGCACGACGACGCCAAAACCGTTCCAGCCGGTAAGCTCCGGTTCGGCCAGCACCCGCTCGATGACGTCGAGCGACAAATCGAGGCGGTCGGCTTCCTCGGCGTCGATGTTGAGGCCCATGCGCGAATGGCGCGCCGCCAGCGCCAGCGACAACAGCCGCTCGGCCATGACGGGCAGCATCTTTTCCTTCTGCGTCACTTCATAGCGCGGATGCAGCGCAGACAGTTTTACCGAGATGCCGTGGTTCTGGCGGATGTCGGGGCCGTTGGCGCCGGCATCGAGCGAAGAGATGGCATCGGCATATGCCTTGAGGTAGCGCAGCGCGTCGGCCTCGGTGCGGGCCGCCTCGCCCAGCATGTCGAAAGAATAGAGATAGCCCTTCTGCATCATCGGTCGGCCGCGCCTGACCGCCTCGGCAATGGTACGGCCGAGCACGAACTGCTCGCCCATTTCGCGCATGGCGGCGGCGACGGCCTTGCGGATGACCGGCTCGCCAAGCCGGCGCACCATGGCGCGCAGCGTGCCTTCGATGCCGCCCTCGCCCTCGTCGAGCACGCGGCCGGTCAGCATCAGCGCCCAGGTCGACGCATTGATGAAGATCGAGCTCGAGCCGCCCGCATGCGCCGACCAGTCGTGCGGCGCGATCTTGTCGGCGATAAGGTCGTCCATCGTCTCGGTGTCTGGCACGCGCAGCAGCGCCTCGGCCAGGCACATCAGCGCCACGCCCTCCTTGGTCGACAGGCCATAGGCGGACAGGAACACCTCCATCAGCCGCGGATCGGACGAGCCGCGCACCGCGCGCACCAGATCGGCGGCACGCGCCGAAATCGCCTTGCGGTCTTGCGCGGACAGCCCGGCCGCCTCGGCCAGCCGCTTCACCGCCTGGTCTTCGTCGGGCAAATAATTGGCACGGATCTGCTGGCGGATGGTATCGAGCGCTGGCATGGCGGTCCTGTAGAGCGAGCATAAGGGAGCGGGCCGACGGTCACCGGACCGAACGGCGCAAGCTAACATAAGTAGGGATTGCAGTCGGTCCAAAGAAGTCGACAGAACAGATCGATCGATCTATCATTAGGACTGATCACCTCCAATTCGACCAGGAATTCAGTGACGGAAGACCAATTGGACCGCATCGACAGGAACATCCTGTCGGCTCTGGGCAGCAATGGCCGGCTTTCCATGTCGGAACTGGCGGCGAAAGTCGGCCTGTCGAAGACGCCGGTGCAGGCACGAGTCAAACGGCTGGAGAAGGACGGCTTCATCAGGGGCTACCAGGCGATCATCGACCGTGAGCGCATGGGCGAAGGCCATGTCGCCTTCGTCCAGGTGAAACTGTCCGACACCCGCTCGGCCGCGCTCGACGCCTTCAACCGCGCCGTGCAGGCGGTGCCGGAGATCGAGCAGTGCCACATGATGGCATCGAGCTTCGACTACCTGCTGAAGGTCCGCACCACCGACATCGCCGCCTACCGCCGCGTACTCGGCGAGCGCATCTCCGCCCTGCCGCACGTTGCCCAGACCTCGACGTTTGTCGCGATGGAGACGGTGAAGGATCGGTAGGAGAGCGCTGTTGTTGTCCCGCCACCCTCACTCCGCCAGTGTCTTCAAAAACGCCACCAGCGCCGCGCGTTCGCGGTCCGAAAGCTGCAGCGGGTGGATCTCGGATGTGCCCTCGACGCTTGCCGGTGCCTTCGAATAATGCGCCACCACCTCGTCGAGGGAGGAAAACTGCCCGGCGTGCATGTAGGGCGGCCGGGTGGCGGCACCCCGCAGCGACGGCGTCTTGTAGGCGCGGACGAGTTCCGGCCCGGTCTTGACCATGAAGCGCAACTCGCGGCAGGCGCTGGCATCGCCGTCGCGAAAGGCGCCGAAACAGTTGAACGGATCGGCCTCGACCTGCGCCACCGCGTCGACGCGGCCGCGATCCGGCGGCAGGCCCGCGACCGGCGGCACGCCGGTGTTGTGGAAGCTGCCGTCGGTAAAACGCGGGCCGTTATGGCAGGTCACGCAATTGGCCTTGCCGATGAACAGCTTCAGGCCGAGGATTTCCTCCGGCGAAAAGGCGGCGTCGCCTTTCGGCTCGGCGCCCGCAGCCAGGTCGATGGCGAAGCGGTCGAAGCGTGTCTGCGGCGGCGCGATCGAGCGCTCGAAGGCGGCGATCGCCTTGCCGATGTTGGCAAAGACGCGGTTGACCTCCTCGGCTTGACTGGCGGGCATGGCGTTCCAGGCCGCCTTCTCGGCATCGGTGCCGAGCGGGCCGGCATTGGCCGGCACGCCCGAAAGGTCCGGCAGCGGCCCGAAGATGCGCTCGTAGCGCTCGCCGAAGCGGGCCTTGATGTAATGCGCGAAGGCGGCGCGGTTGCCGGCCTGCTCCAGCGGATTTTCGAGCGGTGTCAGCGCTTGCGCCCACAGGCTGTCGCGCCGCCCGTCCCAGAAGAACCAGGGATCATGCGCGACGCCGGCCAACGGCATGGTACGACGGTTGGTGCGGCCGACGGCGACCGCTTGCGGCAAGTCGTCCTGGAATTGGCGGTCGATCTTGTGGCAGGTCGAGCACGATACCGTGCCGTCGCCGCTCATCCCGGTGTCGAAGAACAGCGTCGAGCCGAGTGCCGCGGCGGCCGGCACATCGGCGAAGCGATTGGTGGTGTCGGGCTTCAGCGGCGGCAGCTTGGATAGTGCCAGCGAGGCGATGGTCTGCTTTTCGGCATCGGAAAACTCCGGTCTGCCGCAGCCGGCAAGCAGGGCCACCACCACCAACGCGAGAAGACTGGGAAACCGGCTCATCAGTGGCTCACAGCACCACATTGAAGACGACAGTGTCCGAACCGGCCGCAGCGGAAATGGCAAAATGCAATTGCCACCACCCGCTCATCGTGAATTTGACGCCGTCGATGCGATAGCGCCCCGCGCCGAGGTAATCGGTCGCCTGCGGGCTGGTCGGCAGACCGTGCTTGTGCTGCGGCATGCCGCCGGAAATCGTTATCGCAGCACCTTCCACCGGCGCACCCTCGACGGTTTTGAGCGTGAGCAGCCAGGATTCCAGTTCGCCCTGCCGGATGACGCCTTTCTCGGGCTCGAAAGTCGCCACGAACAGCTTGTTCGCCGTCGTCTTGGAACGGCCGACGTCCGAACTTGGTTGGGGTGCATGCGGCGCCGTCAGATAGACGATTGCCAGCACGCCGGCGAGCAAGGCAGCCAGGCCGAGGCCTCCAAGAAGATAACGCCATAACGATGCCAAACCCATTCCTGTTCTGCGGATAACGTTTCGCTGGGCAGATCGCGTCCCACGCCCCTGTGGGAAATCGAGCCCAGTGCAAGAATCCGCCGTCGCCAAGCATGGCGCTGCCGGCTGCAAAAAGCTACAGCACCGCAATTGCAGGATGGAGGAGTGCTTCATGGCAGGAAACGGCATCGCCTCGATCGGCGAGTGCATGCTCGAGCTTTCGGGCCAGGCCGGGCCGAACTGGCGCATGGGCTTTGCCGGCGACACGTTCAACACGTTATGGGCGCTGCATGCCTTGAGCGGCGAGCGGCCGGCGACCTATGTGTCGGCCTTCGGCGACGACCCGTTCTCACGCGACCAGATCAAGTTCCTGGCCGAGAACGGCATCGGCATCGGCGCCAGCCCGGTGATAGCGGGCGCGCGCCCCGGCCTCTATGCGATCACGCTGACCGGCGCCGAACGTTCTTTCACCTATTGGCGGGCCGATGCGGCCGCAAGGCAGTTGGCTTCGGACCCAGCCGCATTGCAGAAAAGCCTTGAAAACCAAGCGCTTGTCTATTTTTCCGGTATAACTTTGGCAATCCTCGACGAGGCTCCACGCAAGGTACTGCTGACGGCCGTGGCCAAGGCGCGCGCGGCCGGCTCGCTGATTGCCTTCGACCCCAATTACCGGCCGAGGCTGTGGCGCCAAAGCGAGGAAGCGCAGGCCGCGATCCTCGAGGCGCTCGCCGTCGCCGACATCGCGCTACCGACCTTTCCCGACGAGCAGATGCTGTTTGGTGATACAACACCGCAGAAAACAGCTGAACGGCTGCGAAAGCTGGTCGGCGAAGTCGTCGTCAAGAACGGCGAGGAACCGGCGCTGATCGCGCAAAACGGAACCTCGCAATCGGTGCCGGCGGTACACGTCGCCACCCCGGTCGACACCACCGGCGCCGGCGACTCCTTCAACGGCGCCTACCTCGCCGCCCGCCTTGCCGGCCATGCCCCGGCAAAAGCCGTGCTGCGCGCTCATCGCGTCGCCGCCGCCGTCGTGCAGGTGCGCGGCGCCCTGGCGCCGTTCGAGACGCTCAAGGCTGCGTTCGAGGCACCCGCTATCTGACCTTGATGACGACCTTGCCCTTGGCGCGTCCTGTTTCGACATAGGCCAGGGCGTCATTGGTCGCTTCGAATGGAAAGACCCGATCCACAACCGGGCGGATCGCGCCGGCTTCGATGAGAGCGGTGATTTTGCTCAGCTGATCGCCCTGCGCCCACATGAACAGGAACGAAAACTGCACGCCGCGGCGCTTGGCTTTGGCCCGAATTCCGCGACTCAGGAAGCGCAGCACCAGCCTCAGCATCAAGTTCAGTCCCTTTTCCCTGGCAAATTCGGCATCCGGTGGACCGGAGATGGAGATGAGCTTGCCACCCGGTTTCAGCACCCTCAGGGATTTTTCCAGTGTCTTGGCGTCCTGGCTGTTCAAGACGACATCGTAGCCCGACAGAACTTTCTCGAAGTCGTCTTTCCTGTAGTCGACGACGACATCGGCGCCGAGACTTTTGACCAGATCGGCACTTGCCGCGCTCGCGGTTGTCGCAACGGTCGCGCCGAGGTGCTTGGCCAACTGAATAGCAAATGTCCCGACGCCGCCGGAACCAGCCTGAATGAAGACCTTCTGTCCCTTCTTCAGGTTTGCCCGTTCGATGAGCGTCTGCCAGGCGGTGAGACCGACCAGGGGAATCGACGCCGCCTCTTCCATACTGAGATTCTCGGGCTTCAACGCTACGTCGGCCTCATTCACGGCAATGAATTCGGCGAATGTCCCAATCCGGCCGTCGCGCGGCCGCGCATAGACCTCGTCGCCGGCCTTGAACTTGCTGACTTGCGATCCTACGCGGATAACCTTCCCAGCCACGTCGTGGCCCAGGATGAAGGGCCGGCGGTAGGGCAGGATGAGCTTGAATTCTCCGGTTTTGACCTTGGAATCGAGCAGGTTCACCCCTGCGGCATGGACCTCGACCAAGACATCGCTGTCCTGGAGCTCCGGCTCCGGCATTTCGGCCAGCCGCAGGGCGCCCTTTTTATTATACTTATCGACAACGAATGCCTTCATGGCAGTTACTTTCCAAGAATGTCTGTTGCTGTTCGGGACGAAACAAGCCGAACGTTTTCAGCTGCATGGCCGCCCTGCGGCAAGGCCTCAGCCTCGAGGAAGGACAGCGCCTTCGGGACAAAAGCGGCGTGGTTCTGAAATACCCCGCCATGCCCGGCATCCGGATAGATGACCAGATGCGCCCCCGGGATACGCCCGGCGAGATCGTAGGTATTGCTGCTCGGCACCATCCTGTCCTGGTCGCCATTCGCAACCAAAGTGGGAATGCGGATGGTGCTCAGGTCTTGTGGCGCCTGGAGTCCGTAGGCCTTGATCGCCTTGAGTTGCGCGCCAAACGCGCTCAGCGATATCGCCTTGTCCCGGTTATTCCGGCGCTCCTTCAGCCGTTGCAGAAATGCGTTTGCGGCGCGGCGCCCATTCGGCGTTCTTGTGAAGAAGAGATAGTACTTCGGATCCCGAAAAGTCAGCGCGCCCTTGATCATGTCCACGATCGTCAGCGGCGTCACCTTGTCGATGCCTTGCCCACCGGCCGGCCCCGTGCCAGCCAGGATGAGTTTGCGCACAAGCTTGGGCTCGGTCAGCACAATCTCTTGCGCCACGAAGCCGCCAAGTGAAAAGCCGAAGAGATCGACTTCTTCGAACCCCAGCGCCCGGACAAAGGCGACCGCATCCCGCGCCATGCCGGAAATGGTCGACGGAGTTTTGCCACCCGAAGCACCGATGCCGCGATTGTCGAAGGCAATCACCCGCCGGGTCGCAGCGAGGCCATCGACGATGCGCGGATCAAAATTGTCCAGCTGAGCAGCCAGATGGTTGAGCAGGATCACCGGCACGCCCGCCCTGGGCCCGAGTTCCCTGTAAGCAAAGGCTGTGCCGCCGACGTCGATCGAGAGCGTTGGCACGTCCTGGAACAACGCCGGTGAACGCGGCAACCGATTGGATCTATGTGTCATGCTTGGCGCCTCCGTTTCGTAGGGCCTGGCCAAATGTGTCGTAGTTGCTAGTCGCATGTGCGTGAAATCCTCTGGCTCGCCGTTGTTCAGACCGGCAGTCGGAACTGCTTGCGCAGGCTCTTGTCGAAAATCCCCGCGGGGGCAAAGCGGCGCAGCAGGCTGACCTGGCGCGCTGCGTTGCCAGCGGTACAGCGCCGTCGCGGGCGGGCATCGGTCGCTGCCTTGACAACCACATCCGCCACCACTTCCGGCCGATCGGCTTTGGGCATCACATCGCCCAGCAGCGCCTTGAGCCCGGCTCGAGCCCGATCGTATTCCTTCAACAGCGAATCCGGCTCGATGCCGTTCTGGTCGAAGACGGTGCGGACGAATGCCGGCTCGATGACGGAAACGCGGACGTTGAAGGCGCGCACCTCGTGGTCGAGCGATTCCGAATAGCCTTCGAGCGCGTGCTTGACCGCCGAGTAATGAGCTGAGTATGGCGCGGGTACCAGTCCCAGAATGGAGCCGATATTGATGATGCGCCCTTCGCCGCGCCGCCGCATCGACGGCAACACCGCATTGGTCATTCGCATGACGCCGAACAGATTGACGTCGAACAGGGCTTGTACCTGTGCGACCGAGGATTCCTCGGCGCCTCCTAGCAGACCGACACCGGCATTGTTGACCAGGAGGTCGATCCGGCCGGTCTGCGCGAGCACGTTGGCAACGAGCGCATTGACGGCCGCATCATCGGTCACGTCGCATGCCAGCATGGTCACTCCGCCCGGACCATTACTGGTCTTGCGGCGACTTGTCCCGAAGACAGTGAAACCCGCCCGCGCCAAGGCCTCGGCGCTGGCGCGGCCGATGCCCGAGGAGGCCCCGGTCACGATTGCGGTCTTTTCAGAATTCCCATTCATTTTGATGTTCCAGGTTCGAGAGGTCTAGCTTATTTCCACGAATTGACTTATGATCGTAATATCAGATTATGAGCATAATGCAATAGCAGGACAGGAAAGAAAGACCATGCGCTACGAAAAGGGCCGAAAAGACGCGTCACGCAGCCGGATCATGGAGGTCGCCGCCGAACGTTTTCGATCTGACGGCATCGCGGCGTCCGGGCTGGCAACCATTATGAGCGACGCCGGGCTGACGAACGGCGCCTTCTATCCGCACTTCCAGTCGAAGGCGGAGCTCGTCCGTGAAAGCGTGGCGGCGGCCTTGGACGCGCAGTCGCATGAAGTGCAGGAAGCATTGGCCGCCGGCGGTCCGGAAATGGCCATAGAGACGTATCTATCGGCCGAGCACCGGGACAATCCTGGAAAGGGTTGCGCTTCGGCCGCGTTGTTGCCGGAAATCGCGCGGCAGCCGCCTGAAACGCGAGCCCTCTATGCCAAGCGCGCTCAATCCCTGGTGCGCCAGATAGCTGAAGCTCTGCCGCAGACGAACGATCCCGAGGGCGCTGCGTTGGGCATGTTTGCAACGCTCATCGGCGCGCTTCAACTCGCGCGCGCCGTGGAAGGAACGGAATTATCGGATCGTATCCTGGCGGCGGGAGCAGCTGCCGCAAAGGCGCTGATCCGGCCGGTTCAAGACGAGGCGGCCTCCTGAGGGCAGCCCGGATTATTCGGCCGGCTCGAATCTGCCTTGCACCAAGACTGTCTCCACCGGCCCGAGCGGATTGATGATCCGGCTCTCCAGGACTTCGATAAGTTTGCGTCCAACACCCGCCATATCCACGGAATGAACTCCGATCTTTGCCGGCAGGAAGCGTGCCAGCCGCGTGCTGTCACGGGTGACGATGTGGACGTCGCGGCCTGGTGTGAGACCCCACTTGCCGAGAGCGTGCAACGCTCCCAGAAGGCCCAGTTCGTTGGCGCACGCCAAGCCCGTTGGCGGATCTGATGACGCCAGCAAGCGATCGAACCAGCCTGCGCTCGATTCCATGGTGAACATGCCATGACCGATCAACGATGGGTCGATCGGAATGCCAGCCTCGGCCATTGCCCTTCCATACCCGGAAAGACGCGTGGCACTCGCCTGGTCCTCCGGAACGAGAAGTTGCAGCGCAATACGTCGACAGCCCTTATCCATGAGCCGCCGGGTCGCCTCATAGGCAATCTGTTCATTGTCGACATCGACGTAAGGATACGCGATATCCAGGTCGGTTCTTCCAAACGCGACGAACGGCATGCGTCTATCCAGCAGCAGCTTGACGCGCGGATCAGCCGACACCAGGCGCGTGATGACCAGGCCGTCTGCGCTGTGCGCCTGAAGCTGCCGCTGCACACTCTCAACGGGATCGTCGTCGGGAGTGGTGGAATAGATGGACAGACTATAACCGGCTTGCCGCGCCGCCAGCGTCATGCCTTCGATTAAAGGAAGCTTCAACAGATCGGACAGATGGTCTCGTGTTTCCATCGGGAGTACTGCCGTCAGCGTCTGCGTTCGACCGGTTTTGAGCGCGCGACCATGATGATTTGGTAAATAGCCGACCCGCTTAGCCGCCTCCTTGACGCGGGCTATGGTCGAGGGCTGCACTTCCGGTCCATCTTTCAGAGCGCGGGAAACCGTGGTCACCGAGAGGGAAAGTTCCGCGGCGATCTGCTTTAGATTGGCCATTGTTCGCCCGACTTCATTTGCGAAAGCGCCGGCTGATTTGCTGACCGCCATAACGTTACCGAATTCGACATCCCGGTCAATCGAAACTCCCGTAGGAAGCAGCTTGACTCCAGTGCATTGAGATGCAATCGTAACGTTACGATTACAAAATAATGGCTCTTTTGAGCGATGTTTGATAAAGTTGGGGAGGAGAACCTATGTCCTGGCTACGCATTTCCTTAACAGCATTCGCAATCTCGGCTGCCCTGCCCGTTCATGCGCAGACGGTCACCATCACGACCGCAGGTGGCGATTATGGTAACGCCATGAAGGAGGCCATGTGGGGCCCGGCTGCAAAAGAGCTTGGCTATGACGTCCGCGAGGAGACCCTAAGCGACGGCCTGGCCGCCTTGAAGATGCAGGTCACCTCGGGTGCGGTCACGACCGACGTCATTCACCTGGGCTCACCGGAAGGTGCCCAGGCGGCCGCACAATCGCTGCTGGAGCCACTCGACTACAAGATCATCGATCCGAAATCCGTGCCGGAGGGTGCAAAGTCCGACTACTGCTATCCGTTTGACTCCTATGGCACCGTCATGTCGTGGAACACCAAGACCTATGGCGAGAACCCGCCGAAGACGTGGGCGGAATTCTGGGATGTTGCCAAATTTTCTGGCCGTCGCGCGTTGCGCGCCAATGCGCAAGACTCGATCGAGATCGCGCTGCTCTCCGATGGCGTGGCACCGGCGGACGTCTATTCCGTGCTCAGCACCCCGGAAGGGCTAGAGCGCGCCATCAAGCGGCTTGAAGCGATCAAACCAGATGTCGCCGTGTGGTGGACCTCGGGCGCCCAGTCCGCGCAGTTGCTGAAAGACGGTGAGGCGGATTTGGTCATTACCTGGAACGGACGCGCCCAAACCGTGAAAGCAGATGGCGGCGCGGCTGACTACACGTTCAAGGGTTCGGTCATCGGCACGGACTGTCTTGGGGTGCCGAAGGGAGCGCCGAACAAGGAAGCCGCGATGAAGCTCATCGCAGCGATGACGCAGCCCGCGCGGGTTGCCAAGCTGACCGATTTCATTGCCTACGGCCCAGTCAATCCTGCGGCATATGAGGGTGGCCTTATTCCCGAGGACCGTCTGAAGACCCTTGCGACCGCGCCTGAAAATGCTGGCACTTCGGTGTTTTCCAATTCAGAATGGTGGGTCAAGAATGGCGAGGCTGCCCAAAGAGCCTTCGATGAAATGATGGCTCGCTGACTCTCAGCTCTGACGCATGTCGCGCAAAAATGTGCAGCGCGACAACGACATGCATGAAAACAAGAAACCTAAAGCGCGTCGCGTGAAGCCAGTCGAACGCGACGCGCTTTAAGGCTGGAGCACATGATGAAGTCGCTCGCGATCACCGTCGAAAGCGTGCACAAGGCTTATGGGTCCTACGTCGCACTGGATGATGTTTCGCTCGACATTCAGGCTGGCGAATTCCTCACGCTGCTAGGGCCATCGGGATCGGGCAAGACCACGTTACTCATGGCTCTGGCTGGTTTTGTCCGGCCGGATTCCGGTAAACTTTTCTTGGGCGATCGAGACATCACCCGCCTGCCGCCCAACAAACGAGACATCGGCATAGTATTCCAGAATTACGCCTTGTTTCCCCACATGAATGTCCTGGCGAACGTCGCGTATCCGCTGGTGCTGCGCAAGGTACCGAGAGCGGAGGCACGTCAGCGGGCGCTCGATACCTTGGCCCGGGTGAAGCTGGATGGCCTGGCGGAGCGCAATGTTGCCGCACTATCCGGCGGCCAACGTCAACGGGTGGCGTTGGCGCGGGCTATCGTCTTCGAACCGCGCGTGATGTTGATGGACGAGCCGCTGTCGGCGCTCGACAAGAATCTGCGCGAGACCATGCAGTATGAGATCCGGCGTCTGCATGATCATCTACGGATCACCACGATCTATGTGACGCACGACCAGCGCGAAGCGCTGATTATGTCTGACCGGATTGCGGTGATGAACTCTGGCCGCATCCAGCAGATAGATACGCCGCAGCGGATTTATGATCGTCCATCGACCCGCTTCGTCGCTGAGTTCATGGGCGAGGCTAACATTGTTGCCCCAGGCTCAGCGCGCAGAATCGACGGCGCCGAAGCATCACGCGAAACTCTGATGATCCGCGCCGAAAGCTTCCATCTCGATGCGAAACTCGTCGGCGGAGACGGAGTGGCTCTCGAAGGAATACTGCGCGCCAAAGCGTTCCGCGGCGAGAACTGGCTTTTGACGCTGGCGCTTGACGGCGGGCAAGAGGTTCTTGTCTGCATTCCGGCAGCGCTGGCCGGCGGCTGCGCCGAGCTTGCCGCCGGTCAGCGGATGACCGCATATGCACCAGCAGCGAAGGTTCACGCGATACCGGGAGCGATGGCGTGACCGTCGTCCGGGACCCGGCGCTCGCGGCGGATGCGCGGCGCGAGCGGCGGTTTTTTCTTTCACTTTCGCTCCCGGCGCTGTTCATCGTTGGGTTGGCGGCGATACTGCCCATCCTTTGGATCATCCGGCAGTCCTTCCTGACCACCGGGGGCGAGTACACCGTCGGCAACTACGAGAAGGTCCTTTCGAGCGGACTGACATGGTCGGCCCTCGTCACGACCCTCGAACTGTCCTTGGGTACGCTGGCGGCCTGCATTGTTCTCGGCACCCCTCTGGCGCTGGCTCTGGCCAGCGTCAGACCAAGGCTGGCCAACGTGCTCATGGCGTTCGTCATGCTGCCGCTGTGGACCTCCATTCTGGTGCGTACCTATGGTTGGCTCGTTCTCTTGCGGCGCGACGGCCTGATCAACGCGGCTTTGACCGGTTCAGGCCTGACGGCGGAGCCATTGCCGCTGGTCTACAACTTCACGGGAACGCTCATTGGCATGGTTCACTACATGCTGCCGCTCTTTCTGCTGCCTGTTTATGCTGCGATGCGCGATATCGACCCAAATCTCATTCGCGCGGCAGCGAGCATGGGGGCCACTCTCAGGCAGGTCGTCCGCACAGTCATTATGCCGCTTTCGGCGGGCGGCATCTTCTCGGGTTCGATTATCGTCCTCATCTACGCCATAGGTTTTTTCATCACGCCGGCGGTGCTTGGCGGCGGCAAGGTAAATCCTCTCTCTACCCGGATCGAGCGTACACTATCGACCTTTCAGGACTGGGGGTCGGCGAGCGTCCTGGGCATTCTGCTCCTCGTTCTTATGGCGCTGATCGGTGTGATGTTGCTGGCGGCACGCCGCCTGGTGGCCCAGAACACCGTGGAAGCCTCCCATGCTTGAAGCCTATCCGCAAAACAGGCTCGCCCGCATCTTGCTCTGGAGCTTTGCCGCTCTTGTCATGGCATTTCTGATGCTGCCGACGCTCGTGGTGGTGCCGCTTTCCTTTTCGGCGTCGAATCTCCTCGAGTTTCCGCCGCACGCCTACTCGTTGCGCTGGTACGAGAACTTCTTCGGCTCGGCAACGTGGATGGCCGCGCTCAGAACGAGTTTGATCCTTGGCACATTAACGGCGTTGATCGCGGTGCCATTTGCGCTGCTCGCCTGCATTTCAATGAATCGGCTGGGCGGAAAGACCGCTGCGGCCATCCAGAGCGTCCTGCTGACCCCCTCGATCACCCCAGGAATCCTGCTTGCGATCGGTCTCTTCTTCGTGTTGGCCGCACAACATCTGATCGGAACGCTATTCGGTGTGCTGGTCGGACATGTGGTGCTGGCCGTTCCGGTCGCCTGCATCGTGTTGCTACCCGCTCTCGCTCGCTTTGACTGGAACCAGGTTCAGGCGGCGCGCAGCCTCGGTGCAAACTGGGCCAGGGCCATTGGCGGAATAATCGTTCCGCAACTTCGGATCAGCTTGCTGTCAGCGACATTGATGGCGTTCCTGACTTCGCTCGACGAGTCTGTGATTTCGATCTTCATCGCAAGCGGTCGCAACAGCACGATGCCGAAGCTTATGTTCCTGTCGCTGCGCGATCAGATCGATCCGACCATTGCGGCGATCTCGACATTGTGGACCGTCATCGTCGTGGCCGTGGTCCTGATTGTGACCCTTCGCCAAAAATCCTGACCGAGACTGGAAACATGCCCACCAATCACCACGCGGCCGACGATCTGACGGATCATTCGACGGACATCCCTCAGGTAGGGTTGGCCATCATCACCGGATCGGCAAACTGGGGGCTTGCCTTCCCGGAAGATATCGAATTCGATGGTGTGCGCACCTTGCGGCGCGACATGAGTTTTGAAACACCTTTCGGTCGCACCGACAACTGGAAGCTGCTCGAGTTCGATGCGTCGATCACAGCCGAAGGGAGAGCAAAACGCGCGCTGTGCATGTATTCGCACGGCAATCCCCGCGACCGTATCGACCATTCCTGCCATCGCCGCGCGTTCTGGGTATTGATGCGGGCGGGTGTACGGCAAGTTCTCGCCTGCTCGACCGTAGGCGCCGTCAACAAGGCGATCCAGCCGGGCGACATGGTGGTGACTGCCGATATCATCGAACTGACGCAGACCCCGTTTTCACTGCTTCCTGACCGCCAGAGCTTTGACTGTTCGGGCAAGCAAATCGTGTGTCCAAGATGTGCGGCGGTTCTGGTCGAAACGGCCCGCCGTCATTGGCCAGCCGAATGCCGCGTTTATGGCATCGAACAGCAGTTGGTGGCTGCCCATTGTTATGGGCCGCGGCTGACAACGCCTGCCGAAGCCTTGGCGTATCGGGGCATGGGGGCGGATGTACTCAACCATTCCATCGCCCCTGAGGCGACCTTGTCGCGCGAGATCGGCGCGTGTTTCGTGCCTTGCGCGTTCGTGACGGCGGGCTTCAACGACTACATGGATCGCAATCGCCAGAAATTGCTGCAGGAGGACGTGCTGCCCAGTCTCTCCATGACAGCCTCGCGGGTCGCGCTGGAGACCGCCGCGCGACTTCCCGCTGATCCGGAATGCTCCTGTCACGGCTTGAAGTCGCCTCAGCCGAAAGAACGCTCCAGCCGGTTCTGAGACGACCTTGGTGCGCCGGATAGCTGAAGCTCTGCCACCGACCAACAATCCCGAGGGCGCTGCATTGGGCGTGTTTGCGACGTTCGAAACGTTGAGGGCGGCGTTTGAGGATTAGGGTCAAAACTCAATCAGACTGGCTGCCGCCAATGGCCCAGATGGGCGGAACTTGCCGTTTGAATTAGTCGGCGGGAATCAGCACAGAGCGCCATGAGCGGAAGCTTAGCAGGGGTCACGCCAGCGCCCAGTTAACGCTACGAAGCAGACCTTCAGCCTGTGCCGGAAGCGAGGCCCGGCTTACCAAGTGGCATATCCAGGAAGCGCGTCCCCCTCCTCAGCTAGGCACCGTTTTCGGCTCTACGCTATGCCTGCGCGACGAGCCCCTTCCTTAATCGCAGCGAGGGCCAGAGGATTGGTGACGGGATAGGTTCGGATGAAGTTCTCGACGGTGAACCTTGGAAACTCGACGGCAATCCGCCTGGCGATCGACTGCGCCTGCGCCGACTCTTCGAGCAGCGCGTGGCACAGGGCACGGAACATCAGAGTGACGGGAATATCCGGCGGACTTTGGCACAGCGACGACAGACTGTCGGCATAGCGACCGGCGACGAACCGCGCCCGGGCGAGCTGCGCGTAGTACCAACTCGGAGCCTGCGGATTGAGGCGAAACGCCCGTTCGGCGAGAGCACAGCCTTCTTCCGGATTTCCACACACGAGAGCTCGGCTTGAGGCGAGCATCGACAGCACATCGGCGTCATTGGGTGCCAGGGCCAGCGCCCGGTCGTATTCCTCTGCGGCCCCGCTGATATCGCCGTCAATGGCGCGGAGAGCGCCCATGTAAAGGCGCGTCATCGGATCGGTAGGGTCGAGCGCCAGAGCCTTTTCCACGCATTCTCGCCAGCGCTCGACCGAAGCGGCTGAATCTGGCGTGAAGGCATTGAAGGCATCGACCGCATGTGCCAATCCCAACGTCATCCAGGCCCGCGCGAAGCCGGGGTCGAGTTCCACGGCGCGGGACAGCATGCGTATGGCTTCTGCCCTCGCATCGGTCGTGAATCTGTCGTGCAGTTCCACCCCGAGTAGATAGCAGTCGTAAGCACCCAGGCTCGAGGGAGGCTTCCGCCGAGCCACCTCACGCCCGAGATTGGCGAGCTTGCCGAAAGTGCCTGCCAGGGCGTTGATAACGTTCTGTGTGATGCTGTCCTGCATGAGAAAAAAATCATCGGTCGACTCGTCGAACCGCGCCGACCAAAGGTTGGCTCCGGTCCGGGTGTCGACCAGCTGCACCGCGACGCGGACACGCTGTCCGATCGCCTGGAGGGTGCCTTCCAGCAGGTAATCGGCGTTCAGTTCCCGTCCGACCGAGCGTGTGTCGCTCGCCCGTCCCCGATAGGACTGCATGGTCTGGCGCGAAATGACCGCAAGGTCGGGATAGCGCGCTAGGTCGCCGATCATGTCGGCCGACAGGCCGTCTGCCAGCCGCGTCCAGCCGTCGTCGGCGCTCAGGTTTTCGAACGGCAAAACCGCAATTACCGGCGGCTTACTGTCGTCGCCGGAAGAAAGGCGTGGTTTGGCACCGACGATCTTGCCCGCAGTAGCAGGGTCGATCAAGACGCGGTACACGCGAACCGGTTCGGCGATACTTTTCATTTTCTGCACGCCGAGTGAGGCAAAGCCGATCGGCACCTTTCCCCTCACATGGTCGCAGGCGGTGGCGGAAATCGCGATTCCTCCAGGTTCCGCCAGCCCTTGCAGCCGATCGGCGATGTTCACCGCGTCACCGTGGATGTCGTCACCCTCAACGATAACATCGCCCAGATTGATGCCGATGCGGAAATCAAGCCGCCGTTCTGGCTGCGTGAAAACGTTCACCTCCGCCTTCTGTTGCTGGATTTCGACCGCGCAGCGTAGGGCGTCGACCACACTGTGGAACTCGACCAACATCCCATCTCCCATGGTTTTCACCAGTCGACCATGGTGCGCAGCGATCCTTGGCTTGAATACTTCGTTCAGGTCGGTTCGGAAAAGCGCACGCGTACCCTCGTCGTCGATCTGGCTCAAGCGGCCATAGCCGACGACATCGGCAATCAGGACGGCTGCGAGATGACGTTCCATCCCCCAATCCTTCGCGGATTGTTACCCGCTTTCCAAGCTTACAGCAGGTCGCAGGTTGATGCCATTGCCGCCGCCCCTGAAAGACAGCTTTTCAGGTCTGTGTACTTTGCTGCATGAGAGCCCGAATGTCGGATAAGGGTCAACTTGCGTCGTCAGGGCTCTCGGCGTCAAAGGTCCAAGAGAGTTCGAAGTCGGTCGTTCAGAGTGATTGCGTTTTGACTCCAGTGCGCCGCGCGTCATTGGACGCGCAAAGGACGCTATAACACTTTGAATTTTGCATGACCCTTTCCGAACCGGAGGTCAGCGCAGCAAAACCATGCCGGTTTCCGGGGGGTCCCGCCCTAAGGCAGCCTGAACCGGTATTCGGTCACGTGATGGTAGATCTGCCCGGGCCACAGCGTGGCTTGCGGGAAATACGGCCGGTTCGGCGCATCCGGCCAGATTTGCGGCTCCAGGCAAAAGCCCGAAAACGCCTTGTAATGGCGTCCGCCCAGTCCAGGCGAGGACGGCGCCAGATACTGGCCGGTATAGAGCTGGACGCCCGGCTCGGTCGTCCAGAGCTCCATCTCGACGCCGGAATTCGCGCCTTGCGCCCACGACGCCTGCTTCAGCGGCCCGCGCGTTGAGGCGAGGCAGAAATTCTGGTCATAGGGGAGCTGTTCGCCCTCGGTCTCCATGCGCAGCGGCCGCGCCTGGCGAAAGTCGAAAGGCGTGCCGTCGACCGGCTTTACCGTGCCTGTCGGAATGAGATCCGCGTCGACCGGCAGATAGGCGCCGGCATTCAGCATCAGCCGGTGATCGAGAATGTCGCCGGCGCCGCCGTCATCCAGGTTGAAATAGGAATGCTGGGTGAGGTTGCAGAGCGTCGGCTCCTCGCAGGTGGCGGTCAGTTCGACGCTGAGCGTGCCGGGGATCTTGAGCCGGTAGGTGCAGGTCACGTCGAGCGCGCCGGGAAAGCCCATCGTGCCGTCGGGGTCGTGCAGGGTCAGCGTGACAAAATCCCTGCCATGCAGCGAAACCGCCCAGGCCCGGCGCGAAAAACCTTGCGAACCGCCATGCAGCGTGTGCTTTTCGAGGAAATTGCGCTCGGTCTGATAGCGTTTGCCGGCAAGCGTGAAGCGGCCGTCGCGGATACGGTTGGCATAGCGCCCGACGACGGTGCCGAAGAAGGCGGTGTCCGTCTCATAGTGCTCGAAACGATCATAGCCGAGCACCAGCGGCGCGTCGTGCCCGGCCAGACGCAGATCCTGGATGATCGCACCCAGCCCGATGATGTTGGCGGTGAGGCCGCCTCCACGGATGGTGAAGCGGCGGACGGCCTCGCCCGCCTGCGTCGTGCCGAAAACCTCGCCGTCCTTCATTGCCATGCTCGCAAGTTCATTGATCGATGCCAGCCTGGCCTTTCGAAGCGGCCCAGGATCGTTTTCGGTATTACCGCATCAGGCTTCTAGAGACCAAGTCCGCCGATGCAGACATATTTGGTGTCGAGATAATCCTCGATGCCCTGATGGCCGCCTTCCTTGCCGAGGCCCGATTCCTTGACGCCGCCGAACGGCGCTTCAGGGGTGGTGATGAGCCCTTCATTGACGCCGACCATGCCGTATTTCAGCCCTTCCATGACCCGGAAGGCGCGGCCGAGATCGCCGGTGTAGAAGTAGCAGGCCAGCCCGAACTCGGTGTCGTTGGCGAGTGCCACGGCCTCTTCCTCGGTTTCGAACTTGAATACCGGCGCCACCGGGCCGAAGATTTCTTCCTTCATGAAGCGCATCTTCGGCGTCGCATTGGCGATCACCGTCGGCTGGAAGAACGAGCCGCCGAGCGCGTGGCGCTTGCCGCCGGCGACGACCTTGCCGCCCTTGGCAGTAGCGTCGGCAATCAGCTCCTCGACCTTCTCCACCGCCTTTTCGTCGATCAGCGGTCCCTGCTGGACGCCTTCCTCGAGGCCGGAACCGACCTTCAGCCCGTTGCTCGCAGCAGCCAGCTTTTCGACAAACTGGTCGTAGATGCCGGCCTGCACCAGGAAGCGGTTGGTGCAGACGCAGGTCTGGCCGGAATTGCGGTACTTGGCGGTGATGGCGCCGGCGACGGCCCGCTCGAGATCGGCGTCATCGAAGACGATGAACGGCGCGTTGCCGCCGAGCTCCATCGACACTTTCTTGACCGTCACCGACGACTTCTGGATCAGGATCTTGCCGACCTCCGTCGAGCCGGTGAAGGTGATCTTCTTGACCAGCGGGTTGGCGCAGATCTCGTCGCCGATCTCACCGGCGGCGCCGGTCAGGATATTGATTACGCCTTTAGGGAAGCCGACTTCCTCGGCAAGCGCGCCCCAGGCAAGGCCGGAGTAAGGCGTCTGCGACGCCGGCTTGACCACGGCGGTACAGCCGGCGGCAAGCGCCGGACCGAGCTTGCGGGCCAGCATCGAGGACGGGAAATTCCATGGCGTGATGGCGGCGATGACGCCGACCGGCTCCTTGGTCACCAGGATACGGCGGTCCGCCCAAGGCGACGGCACGACGTCGCCATAGGTGCGGCGGCCTTCTTCGGCGAACCACAATATGTAGGACGCGGCCGAGCCGATCTCGCCCTTCGATTCGAACAGCGACTTGCCCTGCTCGATGGTCAGCAGTTCGGCCAACACGTCCTGATTATCCATCATCGCGTCGTGCAGCTTGCGCAACAGCTTCGAGCGTTCGAGCGCGGTGGTCTTGCGCCATGTCTGGAAGGCCGCGTCGGCGGCTTCGATGGCGCGGCGGGTCTCGGCCTTGCCCGACTTCGGCACCGTGCCGATCTTGAGGCCGGTGGCAGGATTGTTGACGTCGACCGTCTGGCCTGAATCGGCCTGCACCCATTCGCCATTGATGAGATTGGCCTGCCGCATGAAATGGCTGGTTTTCTGAAGCATGATCTCGCCTCCGTTCGGCACCTGGCGGGCCGGTCGCTGATTTCGTGAATGGACGTGCGCGATAGCATCGCTAGAGCCACTGCTCTTAGCCCAGGGCAAGCCCCGCAAGCAATCACAAGATGGCATATAGGGTTTGGGCCAGCCAAAGCGAGAGGCGATGCAGCCGGGTTCTTATCCAAAAACCCGGATTCTTATCCAAAAAACCCGGGTTCTTATCCAAAAACCCGAGTTCTTATCCAAAAACATGGACGACCACTGTCAGCCAAAACGCAGTGGTCACGACCGCACAGGCGGTGGCGATGGTCATCTGGTTCGACGCCAGCGCCTGGCCGGTGTTGAACTGCACCGCGATGAGATAGGAATTGATGCCGGACGGCAACGCCGCAACCATGACCGCCACCTTGGCCGTCAATGGCGGCAGGCCGATCAGCCAGACCAGGCCGAGAACCAGCGCCGGCATCAGGAACAGTTTCAGCGCCGACAGCGCCAGCGCCGGCCTTACATTGCCGGAAATGCCGAAACGGCGCAGGCTGAGCCCCATGGCGAACAGCGCCACCGGAGCGGCGGTGCCGGCCAGCGCGTCGCTCAGCCGCGTCGCAAGCACCGGCAGCGGCGCACCGGTGAAGCGCCACGCCAGCCCGGCCAGTATGCCGATGATCAGCGGATTGATGAATACCCGCCTGAGAAAGCTCCTGACGACGCGGAGCGGATGCACCGGCTCGCTGCCGCCGCGGCCGAACATCTCGAACAGGATGATCGAGGCCATCATCATCACCGGCAGGTGAATGGAGACGAGCAGTGACAGCACTTCGAACCCGGCCGGCCCGAACACGCCGATGATGAAGGGCGCGCCGAGCAGGACAACGTTGGAGTAGGACGATGACACGCCGCCGACGACGCCGGCGCGGGCGTCCCGCCCGAAGATACGCGTAATGACCAGATGGCCGGCAGCCCAGGTAAGCGCCACCGCCGCGAAATAGGCGCCCCACAGCGACCACGGAGCCACGCCGTGGAAATCAGCCTTTACCATGGTCTGGAACAGCAAAAGCGGCATTGCCACGTTGATGGCGAATTCGGATACGCCCTCGCCGCTCGCCGGCTTCAAATAGCTGGTCAACCCGGCAAGATAGCCGAGCCCGACAAGACTGAAAACGAAGAGGACGGTTTCGGTAAGCGGAGACATTTTTCCCGTGATAGGCGAGGCTCGGCGGCGGCGCAATCGCCCTTCCCTCGCGAATGTACCGGCCAACAATCCGGGCGCTCGGATCTTGCCCGAATTTGCTCATGGTTGGATGCCGGCGCTATACAGGGTTGTTGGGGGAAACGCGGCGAATGGGCCTTGTCGGAAATCAGCACTTCTTCAAGCAGGCGTGGCTGACGGCTTTCGTCGGCGCCCTGCTTTCCCTCGTGGTGACCTCGGCTCATGCCGTGGAGCCGGCGAGCCTCAAGGGCGTGGCGCTGATTGTCGGCCAGTCGAAATACCAGCACATAGCGGCTCTTCCCAACCCCGCCAACGACGCCCGCGACATCGCCAAGATGCTGACCGATCTCGGCTTCGACGCGCGCAGCGTCACCGACCGCGACACGGCAAAGCTGAAGCGCGACCTCGAGCGTTTCGCCGAGGATGCAGAGGACGCCGACGTCGCCTTGATCTACTATTCCGGCCACGGCATCGAGGCCGGCGGCGAAAACTATCTGGTGCCGGTCGACGCCGACGTTTCTTCATTGAAGGACGCCGATCAGGCCCTGGTGCCGATCTCCGCCGTCATGGACGAATTGACGACGACCGTGCCGGTAACGATCATGCTGCTCGATGCCTGCCGCACCAACCCGTTTCCGGCGGATGCGGTGCTGCGCCGGGCGCCGACGGCCTCGGCCTCGCCGATTGGCGCCGGCGGCCTGGAGCCGGTGCGCGGCGCCAGGGCACTGGCGAACGCGACCGCGACGGAAAATCTGGGAACGGTGATCGGCTTTGCCGCCGAGCCGGGGCGGCCGGCACTCGATGGCATCGTCGGCGAAAACAGCCCCTACGCAGCGGCACTTCTGCGCCATCTCGCGGCGATGAAGGGCACCGAGTTCGGCTCGGTCATGCGCATGGTGACAGAGGAGGTCTATCTCGACACCAAGGCAAAGCAGCGGCCATGGGTCAATGAAAGCCTGCGCCGGCTGCTCTATTTCGGCGTTGCACCGCAGGAGCCGACCGGCGACGACGGCCTGATCACCGGCGAGCGGCGGCAATTGCTGCTGACGATCGCCGAGTTGCCTGACCCCAAGCGGGTACAGGTCGAACTGGCCTCGCTGCAGGACGGCGTCCCGCTCGACGCGCTTTATGGCGTGCTGAAGGCGCTCGGCACCGAAAACATGCCGGAGGACCCCACCGACCTGCAAAAGCTGCTCGACGCCCAGGCCGAGCGCCTGAAGAAGATGATCTCCGAGCGCGACGCGCTGCGCACCGACGACCCCGAGATCAGCCGCCTCGTCGCCTCGGCCGACAAGGCGATCGGCCAGGGCGCCATCGTCACCGCGCGCAACTTCCTCGACCAGGCGGTGGGCCGGGTCGAGCAGGCCAGCGGCGTGGTCGATCGGGCAGAGGATCTGGTCAGGCAGAAGCGTCTTGCCGACGCGGCGATCTATGCCAGGCGCGCCGACGCTTCGGCGCTGGTCTTCGACTATCTGTCGGCCGCCAACGATTACGGCAAGGCCTTCTCGCTGGTCGAGAAATGGGACGACAGGCTGCGCTGGAACTACAAGAACCAGGAGGCGGAAGCGCTTAACGCGCATGGCAACGCCACCGGCGACAGGCAAGCGCTGCAGCACGCCATCGACGCCTACCGCGTCATCCTGAACTTCATCCCCAATGGCGAGCAGAACCGCGACTGGGCGATCACCCGCAACAACATGGCTGTGGTGCTGCAGACGATCGGCGAGCGCGAGCGCCAAATCGACCGGCTGGAAGAGGCAGCGAACATCTTTCGCGATTCGATTGCCGTGTTCGAGCGCGAGAAGGACGACATCAACTGGGCGGCCGCCCAGAATAACCTGGCCAATGTGCTGTTGAAGATCGGCGAACGCGAGAGCGACCCGAAACGCCTGAACGAAGCAGTGGTGGCGATGCGCGCCACGCTGGAGAAGCGGCCGCGCGACAAAGTCCCGCTGGACTGGGCCGCCTCGCAAAGCAACCTTGGCCTTGCGCTTTACGCGCTTTCGGAACGCGAACCCGGCGGCGCGCGCCTGACCGAGGCCGAGGCCGCCTACCGGCTGGCGCTTGAAGAATACACGCGCGAAAAGGCGCCCGTTCAGTGGGCGATGGTCCAGAACAATCTCGGCAATACGCTGGTGTCTCTCGGCACGCAACGCAACGACAAGGCGAAAATCGACGAGGCAGCCGCGGCATTCCGCGCCGCGCTCGAAATCCGCACACGCGACACCTTCCCGCTCTCCTGGGCGAGCAGCCGTCTCAATCTGGGTAACGCGCTGAGCAGTGCTGCCCGTTTCGATCTCGGCACCGGCCTGCTCGAAGAGGCGGTTGCTGCCTATGGCGACGCGCTGACCATATTCACACGCCAACGTTTTCCGACGGATTGGGCTTCGGCGGAGAACAATCTCGGCTCGATCTACCAGACGCTCGGCCAGCGCACGCGCGATCCTGCCAGGCTTGAGCAATCGGCTGCTGCATACCGGGCGGCACGGCGCGTCTATACCAAAAAGGAGTTTCCGCTCGACTGGGCAATGACCCACTACAATCTCGGCAACACGCTGCAACTGCTCGGCGGCGTGACCGACAAGCCGGTGCATTACGAGGCGGCGATCGAGGCCTATCGCGATGCACTGCGCGAATACAAGCGCGAGACGACGCCGCGGCAATGGGCACTGGCGCAGGCCGGCCTCGGCTCGGCGCTGCAATGGCTGAGCATGAGCGAGGCCGACCCCGGCAAACTGGCCGCATCGATCGCCGCGCGCCGGGCGGCGCTGGAGGTGCTGACCTTCGAGACCTCGCCCGTCGACTGGGCAAACGCGCAGAACGGCATCGGCATGAGCCTGACCAATCTCGGCAATCTCGAACGCACCGGCAAATATCTGGATGAAGCCGAAGCCGCCTTCGAGGCGACACTCAAGGTCTTCACCCGCGAAAGCCAGCCGATGCAATGGGCCTTCGAGCAGAACAATCTCGGCGACGTCCACTGGAACCGCGGCAGCTATGGCGGTGGCAATGCCGAATACCAAAAGGCGATCGAATTCTTCGAAAACGCCAAGCAGGGCTTTACCGAAGCCGGCTACACACTCCCGATCCCGCTGACCGACCGCAAGATCGATCTGGTGAAGAAGCAGATAGCGAAGAAATAGGCGTTTCGGCCGCAGGTTGCACTCGGCTTGTCTTTCAGCCGGCTTTGCCGTCCCTATATGCCGGTCACCGGGGACCTGCCTGCCGGTCACCCGAAAAGGATGTCTGATGCTTCGATTTGTGCTGGCGCTGCTGTTGCTTGCCGTTTCCGCCACAGCCCATGCGACGGAAGCCGGCTGGGCGCTGCTGCGCGACGGCGGGCATGTGGTCCTGCTTCGCCATGCCATGGTCACAGGCACCACCGATGCGGCCAATTTCGATCTCGGCAAATGCGCCACCCAGGTCAATCTCTCTGAGCGCGGCAAGCAACAGGCACGCAAGATCGGCGCGCTGTTTGGCGCCCGCGCCGCACCGGTCGAGCGCGTGCTGTCCAGCCGCTATTGCCGCTGCCTCGAGACCGCCCGCATTGCTTTCGAAAGCGAACCGGAGCCGTTCGCACCGCTTGACCTGCTGAAGACCGACGAAAAGGAGAAGGCCGCCCAGATCGCTGCGATCCTGGCCGAGATCCGCGGCTATTCCGGGTCCGACAATCTGGTCATGGTCACGCATCTCGAAAACATCAAGGAATTGACCGGCATCTCGCCGCGCGAAGGCGAGGCCGTGGTCGTCGAGCCGCAAGGCGACGGCCTGCGAGTACTCGGCCGCGTCACTTTCTGACTGCGCCGGCGCCGGTTGAAGCGTTCGCTAGTAGTGAAATCTAGCGTTTGGTATCTTAAGCGGAATACCGGTTCCGACCCGCGATGAGGTCTTGATCGAGTCGAAGGTCGACATTGACCCATTGACCCTTAGTCAGGACCAACGGGCGCTTTCAACGAAAGCGAATGCGATGGTACCGTCTCATCAGGACTTCCGAGCCGTGACAACGGGCGAGGTTTTCGTCCTCTACTTGGCCGGCCGGAGCCTCAGCGGCCGAAAAAACGCCCGGATGTCCTCGACCAGGAGTTCGGGTTGCTCAATCGCCGCGAAATGTCCTCCTTTCGGCATGTCGGTCCAGCGCTCGACACGGAAGACTCGCTCGACCCAGGAGCGAGGTGGCATAGGAAGCTCTCGGGGGAAGACTGCAACGCCGAGGGGCGGTGTTATTCGCTCTCTTGGCCCGAAGATCAGGGGGCAGAGCCGGTTCTCTTTGTAAATCCGGAGCGAGGCCTCGATCGTGTTACCGAACCAGTAGAGCGAGATGTCGGTAAGCAGCGTGTCTAGAGGGATGGCGCGTTCGAGTTCGCCTTCGCAGTCGCTCCAACTGCGGAACTTCTCGGCAATCCATGCGGCTAGCCCGATTGGGGAATCTGTCAGTGCAAAGGCTAGCGTCTGGGGCTTGGTCCCCTGCAGAAAAGCGTAGGCTCCCTCCGTTGCAGCGAAATTCGCCGCACTGTCGAGGAATGCCTTCTCCTCCGGCGTGACAGGTGGGTCGTCGCGACCGAGGGTCGGGCGGAAACTGCCTGGAATGTAATTCAGGTGCAATCCGATAAGGTCGTCCGGGTAAAGCCGAGCGAGCCAGGTCGAGACGCCTGCGCCGATGTCGCCACCTTGTGCGGCGAAGCGATCATATCCCAGTTCGCGCATCAGCCCCCGCCACAGCTTCGCGACACGCTTTGAGCTAACGCCGGCCTGATGCGGCGGGGACGAGAAGCCGAAACCCGGAAGCGACGGTGCGACGACATCGAAGGCGTCCTCGGCATCCCCGCCGTATTTGGCAGGATCCGTGAGCAGCGGAATGACGTGCTCGAACTCGGCGAAGGAGCCGGGCCAGCCATGAGTGAGGATCAACGGCAAGGGTGCTGACCCCTTTCCTTTCTGATGAACGAAATGGATGTCGCACCCGTCTATCGTGACCCTAAACTGAGGCAACAGGTTCAGACGTTTTTCGTGATCGCGCCACCTGAAATCGTATTCCCAGTAACGTGAAAGCTTTCTGAGGAAATCAACGTCAGTACCGTCGTCCCATCCGTATGCGAAGATCGACGACGGCCATCTTGTCGATTGGATACGACGCTGTAGGTACTCGATCTGTTCATCCGGGATGTGGATGTGGAAGGAATGCATGGCCACGGGTGTTGCTCCGATCAGCGGCGAAGAATTGTCCCATCATCAAGGCACAGAACGCAGGAAACTTCACTGAGCGACCGCTTTGTCCGCTACTTGCTCGTTCCCATCTACGAGACGAAGGTAACATTCCACCCTTAGTGGCAATTCGTTTAAGTTACTTGGCGTCAGATTTTCACCGCTACCAGCCAAGCGTCGACACGGAGCTTCCATCCCTCGATCATGTCCGCGAACGCGTCCTCTGTAAGTTCGGACAGATAGGATGCTCCTGCCGGGCTCCAAGGCCGTGAACGCATAGGTAATCGACGCCTCCGTGCCTCCGTTAGTGGTCGGTCGGCAGGCCACCTCGACAAATCCGAAACGCGAATCCGCGTAACGCGAACATAGCGGATGCGATACGCCAGCCGTCCACCCACAGGGTCTCTCCGATCGGCGTGAACAGCGGGAAGCCGCGGTCGATCGGCCCCGAAAGCACGATGCTGTGGCTGCGCTCAAGATGGCTCGTCATCCGCCCTCGCCGCCGGTTTCCGCCAGACCGTGGCTGTCCGCTGCGGCAAGCTCCATTTCGTAGATGCGCTTCAATTGGCCGATTGTTTCCAGGGTCGCCGCGGAGAACGGTGTCCGGCCTTCGAAAGCATGCAGCAGGATGCCCTCGATGAGGTCACCCAGGCTCATGTCGCGATGCTCAGCCAAGGCCTTGAGCACCTTCACCAATCGTTTTTCCAGGCGCACCCCGGTCTGCACGCGTTCTATGGTCATAGATCTTTGTACCATGGTACATTGGTACACCCAATGGTCAGAGATGGGGCGGTTTCGGCATATCGCCGGGGGTTACCAGCGACCCCTATTGCTCTGCCTGGGCAGCAATCCCATCTGCGCGCGGCGTATCAGGCCTTTTCCTGCCCGGAAAAACCGATTAGACAGCCCAAAACACATGCGGACAGATTCCGCCCGCAATCGAAGGAAAAGCCCTTGTCCACCACGTTCGACAAAGTCGCCAAGATCATCGCCGACACCAGCGAGATCGACATCGAGACGATCACGCCCGAAAGCCACACCATCGACGATCTCGGCATCGACAGCCTCGACTTCCTCGACATCGTCTTTGCCATCGACAAGGAATTCGGCATCAAGGTGCCGTTGGAAAAGTGGACGCAGGAAGTCAATGACGGCAAGGCTTCGACCGACGACTATTTCGTCATGAAGAACCTGTGCGCCAAGATCGACGCGCTCGTCGCCGCCAAGAACGCCACGTGAACACAGCGCCTGACGCGCCCGACCCACAACAGCCTCCCATGAACCCCCACGACGTCGTCATATCAGGCATCGGCCTTGTCTCGTCACTGGGCGAGGGTCCGGATGCGCATTGGCAAAAGCTCCTCCAGCCACGGCTTGAGCCGGTTCTGGAGGCCTCGCGCTTCTCGCCCTATACGGTCCATCCTCTGCCCGAGATCGACTGGAACCTGCAGATCGCCAAGCGTGGCGACCAGCGGCAGATGGAAACCTGGCAGAGGCTCGGCACCTATGCGGCCGGCCTTGCGCTCGACGATGCCGGCATCAAGGGTAATGACGAACTCTGCGCGACCATGGACATGGTGGTGGCCGCCGGCGGCGGCGAGCGCGACGAGGCGGTCGATGCGGCCATTCTCGCGGCATCGGAAAGCCGCAATGACCGCGACGTGCTGCTCAACGAGAAGCTGACCACCGAATTGCGTCCGACGCTGTTTCTGGCACAGCTTTCCAACCTGCTCGCCGGCAACATCTCGATCGTCCACAAGGTGACGGGGTCGTCGCGCACCTTCATGGGCGAGGAAGGTGCCGGCGTTGCCGCTGTCGAGACCGCGGCCGCGCGCATCCGCTCCGGCCAGTCGACGCATATACTGGTCGGCGGCGCTTTCCAGACCGAACATTCCGACATGCTGCTCGGCTATGAACTGGCCGGCTACCTGCATCGCGGTCCGTGGCGGCCGGTCTGGCAGAGGCAAGGTGCCGAAGGCGGCGGCGTGGTGACCGGATCCGGCGGCGCGTTTCTCGTCCTGGAGCAGCGCGAGCATGCGGAAAGCCGTGGCCGGAAGATCTATGCGGAACTCGGCCCGGTCCTGTCCGGTCGCGCCAGGCGCCGGCGGGACGAACTCGACGGCGAGATCGCCGTGCTGTTGAAGCAAGCCGCATTGCCGAATGGCGAGCTGCTCGCGATCTCCGGCGCTTCGGGCGCCCATGCCGCGACCGCCGCCGAGAAATCGGCGCTCGACGCCAATCCGGCGATCGCCGCACGCGGCTTTTCGACGCTGACTGGCCACATGAAGGAAGCGCAGTTCCCCTTTGCCGTGGCGCTGGCGGCGCTGGCTGTCGACCGCAAGGCCGCCTATCCTGTCTTCGACGCCACAGTCGAAAAACCGTTTGCCGGTGTCCCGAAGACCGTCCTTGCAACGGCGATCGGCTATCACCAATTCGAGGGCATGGCGCTGATCAAAGCCGCCTAGAGCATCGGACCGAAAAGTGTGGCGCGGTTTCGGGCGATCCGACGCTCCAAGAGAAACAGGTTTTTGGACAACAAATGGCCAATCTGAACGACCACATGGGCAGGCCCATCGTCGCCGTCACCGGCATCGGCGTGGTGACGTCGCTCGGTGTTGGCAAAACCGACAATTGGGCGGCACTTACCTCAGGCAAGTCCGGCATCCATCCGATCACCCGCTTCCCGGTCGATCATCTCAACACCCGCATCTCCGGCATGGTCGATTTCCTGCCGTCGAGTTCCAAGGGCGCCAGTCTCCTCACCTATGAGCTTGCCGAAACCGCCGCCCAGGAAGCGATGTCGGAGGCCGGCCTCGATGCCGGCGATTTCGGCGGACCGCTGTTCCTCGCTTCGCCGCCGGTCGAGCTCGACTGGAGCGAGCGCTTTTCGCTCTACAATTTCGACGCGCCCAATAATTCAGACAGGCACGACACCGGTGCCGAGAGGCTGCTGCGGGTAGCGCGCGGCCTCAGGGAACTCGACATCTTCGAGACCACCCAGTTCGGCTCGATTGCCGACCGGCTTGCCGACCGTTTCGGCACACGCGGCCTGCCGATCACGCTGTCGACAGCCTGCGCTTCGGGCGCCACCGCGATCCAGCTCGGCGTCGAGGCGATCCGCCGCGGCGAATGCGACAGGGCGCTGTCGATCGGCGCCGACGGCTCGGCGACCGCCGAGGCGCTGATCCGCTTCTCGCTTCTGTCGGCGCTCTCCACCCATAACGACATCCCCGAAAAGGCCTCAAAACCCTTCTCCAAGGATCGCGACGGCTTCGTGCTGGCCGAAGGTTCGGGCGCCCTTGTGCTGGAATCGCTGGAGGCAGCACTTGCCCGCGGCGCCACCGTTCTCGGCATATTGCGCGGCTGCGGCGAAAAGGCCGACGACTTCCATCGCACCCGCTCCAAGCCGGACGGTTCGCCGGCGATCGCGGCGGTGCGCGCCGCTCTTGCCGATGCCGGCCTGAGCGAGGACGGGATCGATTATGTCAACGCCCATGGCACCTCGACGCCCGAAAACGACAAGATGGAGCATTTGTCGCTGTCGACGGTATTCGGCGAGCGGATCTCGTCAATGCCGGTCTCGTCGAACAAGTCGATGATCGGCCATACCCTATCGGCTGCCGGTGCTGTCGAGGCCGCATTTTCGCTGATGACGATGCGCGAAAGCATCATTCCGCCGACCATCAACTACGACAATCCCGACCCGGCAATCGTGCTCGACGTGGTGCCGAACACCAAGCGCAACGCCGAGGTCGGCACCGTCCTGTCGAACTCCTTCGGCTTTGGCGGCCAGAACACCTGCCTTGTCATGGCGCGGGAACCGGTCTAAGCGACCTTTTTCAGCCAGACTGAACCGACAGGCACCATGCGCGCATTGCAACTTATCGAGGACCGCCGCCTTGAAACGGTGGACCTGCCGCCCCCGCCGCAACCTGCGCTCGGCGAGGTGACGCTGCGCATCAAGGCCGTGGCGCTGAACCACATCGACGTCTGGGGCTGGCGCGGCATGGCTTTTGCCAAGCGCAAGCTGCCGCTGGTCGTCGGCGCCGAGGCTTCCGGCGAGGTCGAGGCGGTCGGCCCCGGCGTTTCCAGCCTTGTGCCCGGGCAATTGGTGTCGATCTATGGCGCCCACACCTGCGGTCTTTGCCGCGCCTGCCGCGAAGGCCGCGACAATCTCTGCGAGCATGTTTCGGGCGTGCACGGCTTCCATCTCGACGGCTTTGCGCAGGAAAAGATCAACCTGCCGGCGCGCCTTCTGGTCCCAGCTCCGCCCGGCGTGAGCGAAATCGGCGCGGCGGTGGCGCCTGTCACCTTCGGCACGGTCGAGCACATGCTGTTCGACAATGCCCGGCTGCAACCCGGCGAGACGATACTGGTCCATGCCGGCGGCTCCGGCATCGGCTCCGCCGCTATTCAGCTGGCCAAGAAGATGGGCTGCACGGTCATCACCACCGTCGGCTCGAACGACAAGATCGACAAGGCCAAGGCGCTCGGCGCCGACCACGTAATCAATTATCGCGACGACCGCTTCGAAGGCATCGTGCGCAAGCTGACCAAGAAGAAGGGCGTCGACGTGGTGTTCGAGCATGTCGGGACCGACACCTTTGCCGCCTCGATGCTGTGCCTGAAGCGCGGCGGCCGGCTGGTCACCTGCGGCTCGACCTCCGGCGTGTCGACACAGATCAATTTGATGCAGTTGTTCCAGCAGCAGTTGAAGCTGCTCGGCTCGTTCGGCTGCCGCATGGAAAATATGGCCGACGCCATGCAGAAGATGGCCGCGGGCCTGGTCGCGCCGGTGATCGACACCGAGGTCGGCTTCGACGGCATCGATGCGGCGCTGAAGCGCATGGAAGGCCGCGACGTCTTCGGCAAGATCATCCTGCGCGTCGGCTGAAATGATCGGCAACGCCTTCAGGAAGATCCGCAGGGACCTGGGATTCCGCTATGGCAGGCGGCTTCGCCAGTTCAACTACTGGCTGGTCGCGCGGGTCGCTATGATCATCATCTCCGCGCTGCGCCTGCTGCCGCCCGACAGCGCGCTCAATTTCGCCGACCGCGCTGCCCGCCGCATCGGCCCCTGGGTAGCGCGCCATCAGGTCGCCGTCGACAATCTGCGCAAGGCCTATCCGGAAAAGAGCGATGCCGAGATCGAGGCGATCGCTTCCGACATGTGGGGCAACATGGCCCGCCTGGCCGCCGAATACATCTTTCTCGATGCTTTGTTCGACTACGATCCCGCTGCGACGAAGCCAGTCCGTGTCGAGGTCAAGGGCGTGGAGCATTTCGTGCGCATTGCCGGCGAGGACAAGCCGCATATCGTCTTCACCGGGCATCTCGGGAATTTCGAGCTGCTGCCAGTGGCGGCGGCGACCTTCGGCATGAACATCACGGCGCTGTTTCGCCCGCCCAACAACCCTTATCTCGCCGATTACATCCTCTCGACCCGCCGCTCGAGCATGGGATCGCTGCTGCCGTCTTCGACCGGTGCCTCGTTTGCGCTTGCGGCCATCCTGGAGAAAGGCGGCAATATCGGCGTGCTGGTCGACCAAAAATTCACCGGCGGGCTCGAGACGACATTCTTCGGCCGCCCCTGCGAGAGCAACCGGGTTCTCGGCACCCTGGCGCGGCACTACGATTGCGATGTCTACCCGGCGCGCTGCGTACGCCTGCCGAACAACCGTTTCCGGCTCGAGATCGAGGACAAGCTCACCTTGCCGCGCACCGCCGGCGGCAGTGTCGACGTCCGCGCCACCACCCAGCTTCTCAACGACGTGGTCGAGCGCTGGGTGCGCGAAGACCCCGGCCAGTGGATGTGGTTCCACAAGCGCTGGGAGATCAGCGGCCGCAAAAAGCGTCGGCCAGCGACAATGCGCGACAAACCCGCCTGAGCGCACCATCTTTTTTGGGTGCAAGCCTTATTTTGTTCTTGCTTTGTGCCGGCAGCTATGCTACTAATTTCGGTATGGTGCTATTTGGCCCCAACGAACCCGCCGCTCCGGCGGGTTTTTTATTGCGGGCCGAGGAGCAGGCCCTAATTCGTCACGAGAATCCGCGTATTGCCGAAGCCGGCTTCGCGCACCATCGAATAGAACGCGGCGGCGTTGCTGGGGTGGAGGCGCACACAGCCATGCGATGCCGGGCGCCCCAATTGCCGGATCGCGCCGGTGCCGTGGATGGCATAGCCGCCGCGGAAGAACACCGAATAGGGCATTGGCGACATGTCGTATTTGCGCGAATACCACATCCGGGCCGTCCGCTGTGGCCGGTAACTGCCGCGCGGCGTGATGTAGCCCTTGCGGGCGGTGGAAACGCTCCACCGATAATACGAAAGCCCGTATCTTACCGTCATCGTCTGTGAGGATATGTCGATGTTCGCGACCAGGCTGGCCGCCCGGCTCTCGAACGACGAACCGAACAGCATCGCCATCAATGCCGCTGCCATGAGAACAGTGTTTTTCATGCAATCAAACCCCTTTGATGCCCCTTGCCTGCCTGCCGTCACGCTGTTCTCCAGCGTTTTGATGGCAAGCCAGCGAGCTAACACCTACTCCCTGACGATTTCACCAATCCAAAGCAGCGAATTTGAACGATTTCCCGCAATAGTTGCCGTAACGACACGCAATCGCCTGGCAATTCGCCATCGGGCTTGCAAAACCCCCTCATCCGCTGCTCAATTCGCCGAATGAACGAACCGAACGAACGGCTCCTCAAGGCTATCGATGACCGGGCCGATGATCTGGTTGCACTGACTGCGGATCTGATCCGCTTTCCGACCATCAATCCGCCCGGCGAAGCCTATCGGCCATGTGCCGAATATATCGGCGCGCGGCTGAAGAAGCGTGGTTTTGAGATCGAATTCATCCGTGCCGAGGGCACGCCTGGCGACACTGACCGTTACCCGCGCGTCAACGTCGTCGCCCGCTTCGATGGCCGGGCGCCGGGTGCTTGCGTGCACTTCAATTCGCACATCGACGTCGTCGAGCCCGGCGACGGCTGGAGCCTCGATCCGTTCGCCGGCATCGTCAGGGATGGCAAGGTCTATGGCCGCGGCGCATGCGACATGAAAGGCGGGCTTGCCGCCTCGATCATCGCCGCTGAAGCCTTCATGGAGGTGTTTCCCGATTTTCCCGGCGCCATCGAGATTTCGGGGACGGTCGACGAGGAGTCCGGCGGCTTTGGCGGCGTCGCGCATCTGGCCAAGCTCGGCTATTTCTCCAGGCCGAAGGTCGACCACGTCATCATTCCCGAGCCGCTCAACAAGGATCGCATCTGCCTTGGCCATCGCGGCGTCTGGTGGGCGGAGATCGAGACCAAGGGCGAGATCGCGCACGGCTCGATGCCGTTCCTCGGCGACAATGCGGTGCGCCATATGGGCGCCGTGCTGCGGGCCTTCGAGGATGAATTGTTTCCGGCGCTCGACAGCAAGATGACGCGCATGCCGGTCGTGCCCGAAGGCGCAAAACGCTCGACCATGAACATCAACTCGATCCATGGCGGCCAGACGGAGGATTTCCGGCCCGGCCTGCCCTCGCCCAACGTGCCCGATTCCTGCCGGCTGACCATCGACCGCCGCTTCCTGCTCGAAGAGGATCTCGCTGCGGTCAAGAGCGAGGTGACCGATATCCTCGAACGGCTGAAGCGCGAGCGCAAAAAGTTCGATTACGAAATCCGCGATCTGATGGAGGTGCTGCCGCTGATGACCGAGCGCGACGCGCCGGTGGTTAAGGCGGTCGCGCAAGGCATCATGGAGATATTCGACCGCGAACCGGATTACGTGATTTCGCCCGGCACCTACGACCAGAAGCACATCGCCCGTATCGGCCACATCTATGACTGCATCGCCTATGGCCCGGGCATCCTCGATCTCGCCCATCGGCCCGATGAATGGGTCGGCATTGCCGACATGCTGGACTCGGCAAAGGTGATGGCGATCGGCCTCGGCGTGCTGCTGAGGGGCGCCGGCCCGCCATGATCCGGCCATGGGCGGAAAAACATTCCTCCCGGCGTCGGCACACGGTACGAAACGCAATTTACTCGGGGGCGAATTCACGCTTCTATCCGCCCGGGTTTGAGCACGTGTTTTAGACATGGGGAGTTGCACGATGAAATTGTGGAAAACCATTCTGGCCGCCGCGGCGCTGGCGTTGGCCGCCGGGACCTCAGCGATGGCCGCGCGCACCGACCTGGTCATCGGCATTACGCTCGAACCCCCGCATCTCGACCCGACCGCGGGTGCCGCCGCGGCAATCGACGAGGTACTCTATGCCAATGTCTTCGAGGGCCTGACCCGCATCGGCCCGAACGGCGAGGTGCTGCCCGATCTCGCGCAAAGCTGGAGCATTTCCGACGACGGCAAGGTCTACACTTTCAAGCTGCATACAGGCGTGAAATTCCATGACGGCACCGACTTCAACGCCGACGACGTGAAATTCTCGCTCGACCGTGCCCGCGCCGACAATTCCGTCAACGCGCAAAAGGCCCTGTTTGCCGCCATCGACAAGGTCGAGGTCGTCGATCCCGCGACGGTGAAGGTCACGCTGAAGAACCCGCAAGGCTCGTTCCTCTACAATATGGGCTGGGGCGACGCGGTGATCGTGGCGCCTGAGACAGCCGACACCAACAAGGAAAAACCGATCGGCACCGGCCCGTTCAAGTTCCAGAACTGGGCCAAGGGCTCATCGATCACGCTGGTCAAGTCGGACAATTACTGGGGCGCCCCGGTGTTCCTCGACAAGGCCGAGTTCCGCATCATTCCGGATGCCGCCGCCGCCGTTCCGGCGCTGCTTTCCGGCGACGTTCAGGCCTTTCCGTTCTTCGACCCCGACAGCGTCGCCCAGGTCAAGGACGATCCGCGCTTCAAGGTGGTGATCGGCTCGACCGAGGGTGAAACCATCCTGTCGATCAACAACAAGAAGCCGCCCTTCGACAAGCTGCAGGTCAGGCAGGCGATTTCCTTTGCGCTCGATCGCAAGGCGATCATCGACGGCGCCTCGGCCGGCCTCGGCGTGCCGATCGGCTCGCACATGTCGCCCGCCAGCAAGGCCTATGTCGACTTGACCGGCCTCTATCCGCACAATGTGGAGAAGGCCAAGGAATTGCTGAAGGAAGCCGGCCTGGAGAATGGCTTCAAGGCGACGCTGAAGCTGCCGCCGCCCTCCTATGCGCGGCTTGGTGGCGAGATCATCGCCTCCGAGCTTCGCGAAATCGGCATCGATCTCGAGATTATCCCGGTCGAATGGGCGCAATGGCTGGACCAGGTCTTCACCAAGAAGGATTACGACCTGACCATCGTTTCCCACACCGAGCCCAATGACATCGATATCTATTCGCGCAAGGACTATTACTTCAACTATGACAATCCGGCCTTCGATAAGATCATCGACGAATTGAACCTTACCTCCGACGAGGCCAAGCGCACGACGCTGCTCGGCGAGGCGCAGAAGGTCCTGGCCGATGACGCCGTGGTCGGCTTCCTCTACGAATTGCCGAAGGTCGGCGTCTGGGACGCCAAACTGCAGGGCCTGTGGGAAAATGCCCCGATCCAGGCCAACGACCTGACCAAGGTGAAGTGGACGGATTGAGCGGGTCGCTGACAGAAGGGCGAAAGTTGCACTCCGTCCCACCCCCCTCTGCCCTGCCGGGCATCTCCCCCTCAAGGGGGGAGATTGAGCCCTCACCGCCGCTTTCGCTAACCACTAGCGTTGCAGGGACAGTGCCGGCGTGGAAACTGCCAATCTCCCCCCTTGAGGGGGAGATGTCCGGCAGGACAGAGGGGGGTGGGCGGGAACGCAAGCTTCGCCCAGTGCTTGCACCGGTCTCCTCATGACCGCCTACCTCCTCAAGCGCCTCGCCATCGCCGTCGTCACGCTGGTTCTGGCCTCGATGGTGGTCTTTGCCGTGCTGGAGATCATTCCCGGCGACCCGGCGCGGCTGATGCTTGGCCTGAACGCCAGCGCCGACCAGATCGAATTGCTGCGCAACCAGATGGGTCTCAACGCTCCCGTCGTGCTGCGCTATCTGCATTGGGCCGGCGGCTTGCTGAGCCTCGATTTCGGCCGTTCCTATACCTATTCGGTGCCGGTCATCGATCTGGTCCGTGAGCGTCTCGTCGTCTCGCTGCCGCTGGCGCTGATGGCGCTGGCGCTGTCCACAGTCATTGCCATCCCGGTCGGGCTGTTTTCCGCCAGCCGGCGCGGCCGGGCCGGCGACACGGTTGCGATGGGCGCCGCCCAGCTTGGCGTCGCCGTGCCCAATTTCTGGTTTGCGCTGATGCTGATCTATCTGTTCGCCGTCTGGCTGCGGCTGGTGCCGGGCGGCGGTTTTCCCGGCTGGGGCGCCGGCGTCTGGCCGGCGCTGAAGTCGCTGCTCCTGCCGGCGGTCGCCCTCGCTCTGCCGCAGGCGGCGATCCTCGCCCGGGTCACCCGCTCGGCGCTGATTGAAGTGCTGAATGAGGATTACATCCGCACCGCCCGCGCCAAGGGCCTGCCCTATCGTCTTGTCTTGTGGCGGCATGCGCTGCGCAACGCCTTGATCCCGGTGGTCACCATTCTAGGCCTGCAATTCGCCTTCCTGCTTGCCGGCACCATCATCATCGAGAACGTCTTCTATTTGCCCGGCCTCGGCCGGCTGGTGTTCCAGGCAATCAACCAGCGTGACCTGATCGTGGTCGAGAGCGTCGTCATGCTGCTGGTTGCCGCCGTCATCATCGTCAATTTCGTTGTCGATCTCTCCTATGCGGTGGTCGATCCGCGCCTGAGAGGCAGGCAATGACGCTGCACATCGACATCCCCGACGAGAACCTTGCCGGCATCCTGGCCAAGGCGTTTCGAAACCGTTCGTTCCTCGCCGGCTTCGTCGTCACCGCACTGGTGGCTGCGGTCGCGATCCTCTCCTTCGAGTGGACGCCTTACGACGTCACCAGGCTGGTCATTTCCGACAAGACCCAGGCGCCGTCGCTGGCGCACTGGTTCGGCACCGACCATTTCGGTCGCGACATCCTGTCGATGATCATGGTTGGCGCCCGCAACTCGATTGCCGTGGCGCTGGTGGCGGTCGGCATCGGCATGGGCGTCGGCGTGCCGCGCGGCGCCTTTGCCGCGGCGCGTGGCGGCCTCGCCGACGACGTGCTGATGCGGCTGAACGACCTGGTCTTCGCCTTTCCGGCGCTGCTTTCGGCAATCATGATCACCGCCATCTTCGGGCCCGGCGCGTTCAACGCCATCATTGCCATCGGCATCTTCAACATCCCGGTGTTCGCGCGCGTCGCCCGCGCCGGCGCCCTGGCGATCTGGCCGCGCGAATTCATCCTCGCCGCCCGCGCCGCCGGCAAAAGCAGGACGCTGATCAGCATCGAACATGTGCTGCCCAACATCGCCACGCTGCTGCTGGTGCAAGGCACCATCCAGTTCGCGCTGGGCATACTGGCCGAAGCCGGGCTTTCCTATGTCGGGCTGGGTACGCAGCCGCCGATGCCGAGCTGGGGCCGCATGCTGTTCGACGCCCAGACCCGCATGGTGGTGGCGCCGTGGATGGCGATCTTTCCCGGGATGGCGATCGTCGTCACCGTGCTTGGCCTGAACCTGCTTGGCGACGGCATTGCCGACATTCTCGATCCGAAGTCGCGGCGGCAGCGATGAGCCTGCTCGAAATCGAGAAGCTGTCGCTGGCCATCGGCGGCACGCCCATCCTCAGGGACATCGAGCTGTCCGTGGCGCCCGGCGAAGTGATGGGGCTGGTCGGCGAATCCGGCTCCGGCAAGTCGATGACTGCGCTCACCGTGATGCAGCTCTTGCCCTGGGCGGCACGCGCCACGGGACGCGTTACCTTCGACGGCATCGACATCCTGGCGGCGAGCGAGGACCAGATGTGCGCGCTGCGCGGCGACGACATCGGCATGGTGTTCCAGGAGCCGATGACGGCGCTCAACCCGGTCAAGACCATCGGCGAGCAGGTCGCCGAGGGTATTCGCTGGCACACCAGGGCGCGCCGCGCTGACGCCGAGCAACGGGCGCGAAAAATGCTCGACCGGGTCGGCTTGCCGGCAGCGCAGTTCCCGCTGTCGCGTTATCCGCATGAGCTGTCCGGCGGCCAGCGCCAGCGCGTCGTCATCGCCATCGCCTGTGCGCTGAAGCCCAAGCTGCTGATCGCCGACGAGCCGACGACCGCGCTCGACGTGGAGCTGCAGGCGCAGATCCTCGACCTGCTGCGCGACCTGGTTGCGGAAAACCGCATGGGGCTGCTGCTTATCTCGCACGACCTCGCCGTGGTGACCGAGATGGCGGATCGCATCACCATCCTGCGCCATGGCGAGGTGATGGAAGCCGGCGACACGGCGCGCATTCTGTCCGGACAGCTTCATCCCTATACGCGCCAGCTGGCGCAGGCCTCGATGCATGTGCCCGCGCGCGCCAGAACGCATGAGGTCGGCCAAGGCAAGCCCCTGCTCGAGGTAATGAGCGTGACGCGCGACTATCCGGCACGGCGCATTTCGCTTTTCAAGCGAGGGGCTCCCATCCGCGCCGTCGACGATGTTTCCTTCTCGATGGCGCCCGGCCAGTCGGTGGCGCTGGTCGGGCGCTCCGGTTGCGGCAAGTCGACGCTTGCCCGCATGGTCCTGGCGCTGGACAGGCCGACATCAGGTACGATCCGCTTCCGCGGCGATACCCTCACCGGCAAGAGCGAGGCGGAGCTGAAACCGGCACGGCGCGACATGCAGGTCGTGTTCCAGGACCCCTATGGCTCGTTCGACCCACGCCAGAAGGTCGAGAGACTGGTGGCCGAGCCGCTGCATGTGCTGGAGAAGAAGCCGTCGCCCGCCGCGCGGCGCGAGATGGTGGCGTATGCGCTGCACGAGGTCGGCCTCTCACCAGGCGACATGGACAAGTATCCGCATGAGTTTTCGGGCGGCCAGCGCCAGCGCCTTTCGATCGCCCGCGCCATCATCACCCGGCCGAAACTGGTCGTCGCCGACGAGCCGGTCTCGGCGCTCGATGTCTCGATCCGCGCCCAGATCCTCGATCTGTTCGCCGACCTCAACCAGAAGCTCGGCATCGCCTATCTGTTCATCACCCATGATCTGACCGTCGCCCGCGCCATCACCGACGAGGTGATGGTCATGCATGACGGCAAGATCGTCGAGCGCGGCAGGACGAGCGAAGTACTCGACCACCCGCAGTCCGAGGCGGCCAAGGCGCTGGTCACTGCTGCTCCAGACCTGCACCGGGCGATTGCAAAACGGCTGCACGAACAGGGGTAAGCAGCCGGTTCGCAAAGCGAGTTCATCGTGCCGGTGGCACAATGAAAGGCCAGCGAACGCCGGGACGCTGCGGAGCAGCGGGGACCCGGCTGTGTCGCTTCGTGGCACGGCTTAACCTTATTCGTTTGGCGCACGGGCGGGAGAATGGCCATTGACAGCAAACGGTTATGAAAGGCGCGACGGGCCGGAGCCTGATCGGGTTCCTCCGCTGGGCCTGGGCGGCTCCGCTGCTCTGTTCGGCGCGGGTGCTCTGCTGCTGTTCCTGACAACGCGGGTAGCCGTCCCGGCATTCGTCTCCGCCACCGGGGCAGAGCCTGTGGTGATGTGGTTCCTGGCCGCAAGCATCGTCCTTTTTGGCCCCCTGCTTCTCACGGCTGCCCTGCTGTTGTATCGGGAACGGCGTTCAGGAAGGCCGGGGTGGTTGGGCGCGCGGCTATGGCTTCGCCCGATGAATGGCGGCGACTGGCTCTGGGCTGTTGGAGGGCTGGCGGCCGTCGGCGTGTTGACCGGCGGCATCGGCGCCGCGCTCCGGATGCTGCAAGACGGGATGAATTTTAATCCCTCGTTCATGGCTTTCGAGCCGCTCGGTCCCGGCCGATACTGGATTCTCGGCGCGTGGCTTCCGTTTTTTGTGCTGAACATCGTTGGGGAAGAGTTTGTCTGGCGGGGTTTCGCGCTACCGCGGCAAGAGATTGCCTTCGGCAGGCGGGCTTGGCTGGTCAACGGGATCCCGTGGTTGCTGTTCCACGCTGCCTTCCCCTGGCAAGTCCTGTTGACCCTTGTGCCGATCACATTGCTGCTGCCCTATGTCGTCCAGCGGCGTCGCAGCACATGGGCCGGGATGGTTATCCACGCCGGGTTCGGAGCGATGGGCTTCCTGGTCCTGGCGTTCGGGCTTGCATGAATGCCGCACGAAGTGAAGGGCTTGACGCCGAGCGGAGCAAAGCTGCCTGACCAAGGAAACGACGAATCTGAGAATGATGAACCCGACAAACCCGAGTGGGGCAAGTAACCCAAGGGATGCTAAGTATGGAGACGGGCAATACTTTACAGATATTGTACCAAAGACGAAAACTGGAGAGTTTCTATCACAGAAACTCGTTATTAATTCACGTCAGGCCGGATGGTCCTGTCACTACGGGGACGACGGCGACGTTGGCGGGTGTGTGGAGAGGCTTTGATTTTGGTGGGCGTGTTGACCTGTCGCCCGATCCTGTGGGGAGCGAAAGATGGTGACGATACTGAAGTGGATTGCCATCGCTGTACTTGGGCTGCTGGCATTGATGCATGCGGCACTGACTGCTTCACTGATCTGGCACATGTTCCGCTACGATGTACCCGGAGCTTGGATAGGGGAGCCCGAATTAGTCAGGCAATACCTGATTCCGCTGGCTTCCATTTTTGGTCTCTTGATACTGATGCGATACGCCAAGCCGACCGAAAGAAAGGCGTGCATCGCAGTTCTCGCTGCCGTTACTGTGTCCTTTGCGCTGTTTCTATTGTTGCATTTAACCGGTCGATTGACGATCAAATAGAGGGGACACTTGGGGCCCGCGCAGCGATTTTTGGCTGTTCTGCATGCTGATTTTTGCCTCTGATAGTGCTTCGCGCGGGTAGAATTTTGCGTTCGCGGCCTGTAAATTTTGTCATCGAATCCGGTTTGCGCGCACGAAATTTGGGCTCTCGCGGACAGTGGATTTTGCTCTTTCTCCGCTGCTTTTTTGTGTCGCTGTTTTGCTGCCCTGAGTGAACTTCCGTGCAGTCCTCAGTACACGGATCAAGTGGAGGGGGAACGGCAAGATAAAAGGACTGACGGCAGGTTGGGGTGGAAGTGGTTGAAGCGATTGGATCGGGGTAACGTCCACGCGGCTTGGATGAAAAGCGGTGACATCCATTAGCCGGCCTCTCGTCAAGGGCGCGCGGAACTTTTTTGGCGGCGTCAGCCGCCAATTTGCATCTTTTTTTCTTTCCCTTAGCGGCAGGTTTTGAACCGCACCCGTTTCTTCGCGCTTGGCTGCGAGAACGATCGCGCCACGACAAGGCCGACCGGCTGACGTCGAGCGACAATCTTGGCAACAACACGCTCGACGAGACGTTCATCTGTGCCGCCAACGACAATCTGACCTCGCGCACGCGCGTTGCAGGCACCTATGTTTACCCGGCGGCGACAGCGCCGCGTCCGCACGCGCCAACAGCGATCGGCGTCAAGACGCTCGCCTATGACGCCAACGGCAACATGACCTCCGACGGCACCAGGACGCTCGCCTGGGACGAGGCCAACCGCCTGAAGACGGTGACCCAGGCCGCCAGCACCGTCTCGCTGTTCTACGGTCCAGACGGGGCGCGAGCCAAAAAGACCTCATCCGTCGCCACCACGCTCTATCCCGACGCCTCCGTCGAGATCAATCCGGCGACACCCGGAGCAGAGACCTACACCCGCTATCCCCATCCCGACATCAAGGTGGTGGGCACGGTAAAAACCTTCCTGCACCGCGATCATTTAGCGTCTGTGCGCATGGTCACCGATGCAACAGGCGCCGTAGCCGAAGCCACTAACTACGCGACCTACGGAGAACGCCTCAACACCGGCTTCCAGACGCAGAAGAGCTACATCGGCGAACGCTTCGATCCCGAGACCGGACTGCTCTACCTCAATGCCAGATATATGGACCCGCTGCTGGGGCGGTTCATCTCACCGGATAATTGGGACCCGACGCTGGCGGGGGTTGGGACAAACCGGTATGCCTATGCCGGAAATGATCCGGTGAACCAGAGTGATGCGAATGGGCACTCCTATGGATCACAAGATCCTGGCGGCACGCCTGACAACATTAATGGAAAGGAAAGCACGAAGGAAAACGAACGCCAGAAAGCTGAAAAAGAAATAAGAGATAAGCTAAACGCTAATCCCGATGACAAAATTGGTCTACTCAATATCTATCCAGCTAACAGTAAGAAAGGCTTCAATTTGTAGCAACTTATGGTTCAAAGTTTGGCACCAAACATGTCAGTGGACAATTTAACACGACGACCACTTTTGATGATAATGTAATTGCGCCCGGTAAATACAATTTATCTGCCAGACCGCATATTACTCAAAAGACTGGATTTGCTGGAATAAAGCAGATGATTGGCTCCTTGTTAAGTGGTAATTATAGCATGAACGTGAATAAGCATGAGGGGCAATACGAAATTGATAACACTGGTGATCCTGGCTGGACGTTGGAAGCTGATGGAACGTTAGTATCTGGGCGGACCATTCATCCGGGGAGGAGCCCCACGACTGGTGAAGGAGGGATGTCACTGGGTTGTTTGGTGGCAAACACTAAAGACTATAACTCGCTTATGAATGTAATCGGCCCGAACAAGGTGAGTAGTGCGAGTTTACAGGTAAATGATTTCCCAATTGGTCCGTGATGAGTTGACATCATGCATTTTAAAATAGCATTGCAAATTGCCGGATTTGTTGCAATTTGGTTTTTCGGAGGATCGACCCAGATGCAGGCCGGCGGTACTGTGCCATCAACTCCTGAGATACTGAACTGTTCCATTGGAATCTTTGCCGATAATTGGCCCTTCACTTGGCGAGGAGTTGAAGAGCAATGTATATCACGCGTAACCTCGCAAACTGCGAAGGAGTTTATAGACTGGGATACGAAAGCTGAAGAATTTAATGAGGATACTGGTGCACTTTACCTTTTTATATGGGCAAGATTGATTGATAAGAATCTTGCGACTCCATTGCAATTGGACGAGAGAACTAAAGATTTTGATCAAATAACTCGATCGCTTACGGACTCTTATGTTGGCATTTACGACGGTATTGAAAAGTTGCAGGAAGAATTGAAAATGTCTTTGGCCCAAACAGGGGGTGGGTATGCGAATTCGCTCTATGCGATAAGGCTTTTAGGTTTAGCCCCAATTGAGCACGCGCGGCCCACCATCTTGTTCCTGAAGAGTCTGGTTGATCTTGACACCAACACCATTAAGGTCACGGGACAATACGGGGAAGAGATTGTAGAAATGCAAGAGTTGTTGGATTATCGAGCCAGTGCACAAGGTCGTTAGTTGCCATTCACAGATCCTAATTATGACGCGGGTCATTACTTAGTGGCCGCTATTGTGCGGCAGGAATTGGAGAGAATTTCGCAATTTCGGTGCACTTTTATCGCGTTCGTCCGGCTATCATTGCACGTAGATTGACCACATGGCCCGCCTCGCATGCATAGCGGCGGCCGGCAATTACAATGTGGCCAGCTCACCACCTCCACCAACCCTGCCGCAACTCAAGGCAACAAGTATGACGGCTTTGGCAAGCTCGCCCGCCAGGACGTCACGCTGGGAACGCTGACCCACACCACGACCAGCGTGCGCGATGCCTCTGGCCAGACGCTGCGCACCCAGTATTTGCCGGTGCAGCTCGACTCGGCACGGCGGCCGCCCCGCTGCAATACACAGTGAACTCATGAGCGCCCAGAATGGCCTTGCCGAGAGCAGGAAGGGCTCTCACATTAATCTTGAATTACCATGACTCAGAAGTCAGCCGATGCCTCAGCCTTCCTGCTTCACCACATCGGCCGGGCTGATATCGAGCAGGTCGAGCGTGCGGCGCAACAGCTGCATTTCGCTCCCGGCGAGTTGCGAATCGGCCTTGGCGATTTCGGCCATGTGGCGGGCGAGCAGCTTGCGCCGTTCGACGTCGAGGTCGCGAAACTGCGCGATTGCCTGCGAGCTGTTGGTCTCGTAGCCGAAATCGTTGAGGTATTCGATGACACTGTCGACGCTGGTTTCGGGTATGCCGAAGGCGTCCCGGCAGATACGCCTGAAGGCGGTCATCTCGCTTTCGCTGACCGAACCGTCGGCCAGGATCATGCGGAACAGCATGAGCAGCTCCGCCGACAGCACAGGATCGTCCGCGACCTTGCGCACGCCGGGGTCGCCGTCGAAGATCGAGCGTATCTGGTCCAGCAATCCCATCGCCATCAGCCCCTTCCGATTCGTCGGGAAGGTAGCGCGGAATCGGCTTGGCGCAAACGGGGTGCGATGGTGGAAAAGCCGCCTGCGTGCACTCATTGGTGTGTGACCGCGCGACTGATAGTATGCCGTTGTACGAATCATGTTGAGGAGGGACCGAACATGAATCTCAGTGCGCCTACCCAGCTTATTTTCATTATATCCCTTGTTATCGCCATTATCGGCGTTCTCGCCGCGCTTGGCGTCCTTGCGTTCATCCCTTTGGCTGCTGTGTGGATTGTCGTCATCGCTTACATCGTGCTGGCCGCCGGCTGCCTGATGCGCGGCGCAAAAACCCGCCCAGAAAATAAACAAGCACCGCCACCGCGGCGCCCCCGCCCAAACGCGGGGCGCTTTTGATTCCGACGAATGGTCTGTTAAAGTCGCGTGGCGGAAGGAAAGCGCATGCCCGACAGCGAAGACGGCAGCCGCCACGAAAGCCCAGGCCTCGATCGGTTCGAGATGGTGCGGCGCGCGCCGAGCCATCGGCTTCAGGGCGTCGTCACCGACATGTGCGGCTTTCGCGAAACCATGCCAGGCCATTTCCGCGCCGTCGAATATGCCTCGCTGACCGTGCCGCTGGTCATCAGCTTTGCCGAACCCTTTGCCATTGGGCTCGGCCAGGACCCGGGCGACAATGACCGCTTCACCAGTTTTGCCTCCGGCCTTTATGCCGGGCCGGTAGTGATCGAATCCTGCGGCGGCACCTGCTGTGTGCAGATCAATTTCACCCCGCTCGGCGCTCGTCGCTTCTTCGGCCGGCCGATGAGCGAACTGACCGACCGCATGGTCGGCCTGGATGACGTGCTCGGCGTCGAAGGCATCGCGCTTCGCGAAAGGCTCGGCAATGCGCCGGATTGGAGCACACGCTTTGCCATCGCCGAAGCCTTCGTCGGTGATCGGTTGGCAACCGCGGACCGCACTCAGGCCGAAATGGTCTGGGTCTATGAGACGATCGTCTCGACGCGTGGGCGGATCCGCATCTCGACGCTGGCCGAAAAGCTTGGCTGGAGCCGCAAGCATCTTACCGGAAAATTTTCGGACGCTATCGGCACCGGCCCAAAAACGCTCTCGCGCATCGTCCGCTTCAATCATGCGCTTGGCCTGTCGAGACAGGCCAACAGCGCTTGGGCCGACATCGCCGCCGACTGCGGCTATGCCGACCAGGCGCATCTGGTACGCGAGTTTCGCGACCTGGCAGGCGTCGCGCCGACGGCGCTTGCCGCGAGGTAACATTTCTTCAAGACGCGCAACCGGCCGTCGCGCAGACTGGGTTGATCGACCAACCCGCTGAAGGAGATCAGCCATGCCGAACACCCCCGAACCACCGCTGCTTTATCCGGCGCTGCGCTACAGGAATGCCGGCAAGATGATCGACTGGCTGTGCGAGGCCTTCGGCTTCAGCGTTCGCGCCCGCTATGGCGAAGGCGACGTGGTGCACCACGCCGAACTCGCTTTCGGCTCTTCGATCGTCATGCTCGGCACGGCGCGCGACGACGCCTATGGCAAGATGGTCGGCGCGCCGGGTTCGGGTGGCGGCAAGTCGATCTACGTTGCGGTCGCTGACGCAGACGCGGCATACGCGCGAGCAAAGACCGCCGGCGCCGAGATTCTGGAAGAACTCACCGACCGCGACTATGGCAGCCGCGAATTCATCTGCCGCGATCCGGAAGGCAACGTCTGGTCGTTCGGCACCTACTGGCCGAAGGCTGACGAGAAAGCATGATCCCGAAAAGTGGAGACCGGTTTTCGGACAAGATCATGCTCAGGCAAAGTATCTAACGCGCCAGCCCAAAAATCGTGTCGCAGTCGAGGTGGGTTTCCAGTTCGGCTGCGATCTCGTCCAGTGCCCGTTCGACCTCGGCGCGGTAGTCGATGCCGCCGCCCTTGACGCCGAGGCTTTCGAGGAATTTCGCCCGGAAGGCGTCGGCGGAAAACAGCCCGTGCATATAGGTGCCCAGCACCTTGCCGTCGGCCGAGATAGCGCCGTCATCGATGCCGTTGATAACGGCGGACGGCCGCAGCGTGTCCGGACCGGTGGTGCGGCCGAGATGGATCTCGTAGCCCTCGAGCGGCAGATCGAATTGCACCGAGCGCGCGCTGACATTGCGCACCGTCTTTTCCGGCTCCATCACCGTTTCGACGTCGAGCAGGCCAAGCCCTTGCGTTTCTGTAACGCTGCCCTCGATGCCGTCGGGATCGCGCACGATATGACCAAGCATCTGGAAGCCGCCGCAAATGCCGACGATATGACCACCGCGTTTCCTATGCGCGGCAAGGTCGCGGTCCCAGCCGTTCTCGCGAAATTTCAGGAGATCGCCGATCGTCGACTTCGAGCCGGGAATGACCACCAGACCCGCATCTTCGGGCAAGCGCTCACCAGGCGGCACGAACACCACCTCAACCTGCGGTTCGGCCTTGAGCGGGTCGAGATCGTCGAAATTGGCGATGCGCGAGAGCACCGGCACGGCGATCTTCAGCGCTCGCTTCTCGCCGGACGCCAGTCGCTCGAGCACGACGGAATCTTCCGATGGCAGCCGCGCCGCCGCCTTCAGCCACGGCACGACGCCAAAACAGCGCCAGCCGGTGAATTTTTCGATCGCCTCGATGCCGTCTTCGAACAGCGAGACATCGCCGCGGAACTTGTTGATGAGGTAGCCGACGATCATGCGCCGGTCCTCCTCCGGCAGGATCAGATGGGTGCCGGCGACCGAGGCGATAACGCCGCCGCGATCGATATCGCCGACCAGGATCACCGGCACGCCGGCGCGCGTCGCAAAGCCCATATTGGCAATGTCGCGGCTCCTGAGATTGATCTCGGCCGGCGACCCGGCGCCCTCGACAATGACCAGATCGGCGCCCTCGCCGACCTTTGCCCAGGAGTCCAGCACCGCATCCATCAGCCGGCCCTTCAGCGCCTGGTAGTCGCGCGCCCGCGCCTCGCCGAACACCTTGCCCTGCACGACGACTTGAGCGCCGACATCGGTCTGCGGCTTGAGCAGCACCGGGTTCATGTGGACGGTCGGCGCTGCGCCGCAGGCGATCGCCTGCAGCCATTGGGCGCGGCCGATCTCGCCGCCGCCTGAATCGCCTGGAATATCGGCGACAGCGGCGTTGTTCGACATGTTCTGCGGCTTGAACGGCCGCACTTTCAAGCCGCGCTTCTTCGCCGCGCGGCACAGACCGGCGACGAGCACCGTCTTGCCGACATCCGAACCCGTGCCCTGCAGCATGATCGCCTTGGCCATATCAGTCCCTGCCCTGCGCAACGGTTGCGGTGATCGTCGACTTGGCCGCCAGTGGCCCGCCACGCCAGAGATAGAGCGCCAGCAGCGGCTCCTTGCCGGTGCGCATGGCGTGGTTGATGTCAGAGGCATGGTGGATCACTTCGCCCGCCGCTCGAAGGCGAAAACCGCCGTCGCCCATGCGCCATTCGGTGCCGCCGGTCAGCGGGATGTAGATCTCCTCCGCGACATGGTGGTGATCGGGGTAGACAATGTCGGGCCCAAGGATCAGCAGGCCGCCCGCGACCTCGTCATTGACGAAATGGCCGCGTGTGCCGAACACCTCCAGCCAGCCGTAATTGTCGATGAAAACCGTGCCGAAATCCGCCTCGCCATAGGTCTGGCCCCAGTGCAGATCGCCGCGACGCTCCGCAACCAGCCGCGCCAGCGACTTGGCCGCAGCGGGAGCGAGTTCGACGATCCGGCCGAGTTGGACGAGACAAGGCAGTGCATGCGGTTCGAGCGGCCGGCCCGGCATGTCCCAGTCGATTCGGGCCATGGCGTCGCGCACCAGCGCATCATCGAACGTCTGGAGATAGGCATGGAAGCATCCAAGCAGTTCGTCGAAAGTTGTCGTCACACTTTGCTCCAAAGCGCATTCGCACACAGCCGCTGCCCAGATGGTTGGATGGAGACGATCGGGTTGCGCGGCGGCATCATTGGTCTAGATTGGACGGCGCGCAAAGCCAAAAACGATCAGGCCAGCAGGCCGGAAACATCAGGGAGCACGTCATGGACGCCGCTGTCGATGCGAGCACCAGCCAGTTCGAACTCAACGAGGACCAGCGCGCCATCCAGGAGATGGCGCAAGCCTTCGCCGCCGACCGTGTGGCGCCGAACGCACTCGACTGGGATCGCAACAAGTATTTCCCCGCCGATGTGATCCGCGAGACAGGTCCGCTCGGCCTTGGCGGCATCTATGTCCGCGACGACGTCGGCGGCTCGGGGCTCGGCCGGCTCGACGCCGTGCTGATCTTCGAGGCGCTTTCGCGGGCCGATCCGGCGTTTTCCGCCTTCATCTCGATCCACAACATGGCGGCATCGATGATCGACCGCTTCGGCAGCGACGAGCAGCGCCGGCGTTTCCTGCCGAAGCTGACCTCGATGGAATGGCTGGCAAGCTACTGCCTGACCGAGCCCGGCTCGGGCTCCGATGCCGCGGCGCTGAAGACGCGTGCGGTCAAAAGCGGCGGCGACTATGTGCTGAACGGCGCCAAGCAGTTTATCTCCGGTGCCGGCGACAGCGACCTCTATGTCGTCATGGCGCGCACCGGCGCCGACGGGCCGAAAGGCATTTCCACCTTCGTCGTGCCGAACGATGCGCCCGGCCTTTCCTTCGGCGCCAACGAGCACAAGATGGGCTGGCACATGCAGTCGACGCGCCAGGTCGTCTTCGAGGACTGCAAGGTGCCGGCCGAAAACCTGCTGTCGGTCGAGGGCGCCGGCTTCGGCATCGCCATGGCCGGGTTGGACGGCGGCCGGTTGAACATCGCCGCCTGCTCGCTCGGCGGCGCGCAATCGGCACTCGACAAGGCGCTCGCCTACACCGCCGAGCGCAAGGCTTTCGGCTCGAGGATCAACCAGTTCCAGGCGCTGCAGTTCAAGCTTGCCGACATGGAGACCGAACTGCAGGCAGCGCGCGTCTTCCTCTATACCGCCGCCTCGAAGCTCGACCGCAACGCGCCGGAGGCCTCGAAATGGTCGGCGATGGCCAAGCGCTTCGTTACCGACGCCGGCTTCAATGTCGCCAACGACGCCCTGCAGCTGCACGGCGGCTATGGTTATCTGCACGATTACGGCATCGAGAAGCTGGTGCGCGACCTGCGTGTCCACCAGATACTCGAAGGCACCAACGAGATCATGCGCGTCATCATCGCTCGCGCGCTGATCGGACGGTAAGGCAGTAGGCAGTAGGCAGTAGGCAGTAGGCAGTAGGCAGTAGGCAGTAGGCAGAAAGATGACCGGCAAGATCAATTCGTACAAGGATCTTATCGTATGGCAGCAGGCGATGGATCTGGCCGTCACCACCTACTCCCTGACCAAGGCATGGCCAAAAGAGGAATTGTATGGGTTGACCAGCCAAATCCGCCGCTCAGCAACCTCTATTCCTGCAAACATCGCGGAAGGTTACGGCCGAGACAACAGAGGCTCCTATCAGCAATTTCTCAGGATTGCCCAGGGATCGCTGAAGGAGTTCGAGACACACCTCCAGATCGCCGAACGCATTGGCCTTGCTACGTATGATCAAGCTTATCACGTGCTTTTAGCGACCGAGGGCATCGGGAAAATGCTTCGCCAACTTATTAGCAAACTTGCGCCCGAATAGGTCGCTTACTGCCTACTGCCTACCCAAACCACGGAGCGCCATTATGACCACCATCGCCTTCATCGGCCTCGGCAATATGGGCAATCCGATGGCCTCCAACCTGGTCAAGGCCGGGTACGCCGTGCACGGCTTCGACCTGGTGCCGGAGAATCTCGTCATCGCCAGGGAACACGGCGTCGTCATCATGGCCAACGCCGTTGCGGCGGTGAAAGACGCCGATGCGGTCATCACCATGCTGCCAGCCGGTAAGCATGTTCTGTCGGTTTACGCAGACATAGTATCCAGGGCAAAAAAAGGCGCGCTGTTCATCGATTCCTCTACCATCGATGTCGAGTCGGCTCGAAAGGCCCATGCCATCGCCGCCAAGCACGGGTTGCTGTCGATCGACGCGCCGGTCTCCGGCGGCACGGGCGGTGCGGCGGCCGGCACGCTGACCTTCATGGCCGGCGGTTCGAAGGATGCCTTCGCCAAGGCCGAACCAATGCTCAAGCCGATGGCAGGCCGCATCGTTCATTGCGGCGACGACGGCGCCGGACAGGCGGCGAAGATCTGCAACAACATGATTTTGGGCATTTCGATGATCGGCGTTGCCGAGGCCTTCGTGCTGGCAGAAAAGCTCGGCCTGTCGCACCAGGCGCTGTTCGACGTCGCCTCGACCTCGTCCGGCCAGTGCTGGTCGCTGACCACCTATTGCCCGGTGCCCGGCCCGGTGCCGACATCGCCCGCCAACAATGGCTATAAGCCTGGCTTCGCGGCGGCACTGATGCTGAAGGACCTGAAACTGTCGCAGGAGGCCGCACAGAGCGTCGGTGCAGCAACGCCGCTCGGCGCCGAGGCAGCCCAGCTTTATGCGCTGTTCAACGCACAAGGGAATGCCGGCGCGGATTTTTCCGGCATCATTAATTTCCTCCGTGGTGACCCGGCGTAAGCTCCAGGTTCACAGGTTTTCGATCTGCCCAATGCGGAAAGCCGGCAAATTTAGGTTTGCTTAAGCTCTTGCTAACCCTGCAGTAACGATATGCGTTTAAAACGGATTGCGAGGCGGACATCCGCCCGGCGCTCCGGATCAGGTCTCGCGTACCGGAGCCCGTAAGTTTCGCCGTAAGTTTCGCAAGTGTATTGTTGGCGAAGCGCCATGCGTATCTGGCAAAGCCGCGTTCCGATGGAGCGCGGTTTTTGCGTTTCGCATTCTTCAAGGACAATGAGGCGATCGCCCTGGCGTGTCTCCAGATGATCGTCGGCGTCGTGGCTGCTGTCCTGAGCTACGTCGACCCACAGGTGGTCGCGCCCCAATCCCCCAGCGCGTCGGTGCCATGGCTCATCGGTCAGCTACGCTACTTGCGTGCGAGCACGACGTGGGCCTCTTGGGGGAACATCAGCTCCCCTTCAGTTGAATAGATTGCCAGCGAAAAATCTAGATCACCGGTGATCGCTGCGATGACTGCTTCCCGATGCCCGGCATCAATTCTGCTGACCAGCCCGGCCTGCGGAGTCGCTGCCAGCTGTAGTCGCACATATTCCCTAGACGAGGGAAATCGGATGTTTTGTGTCGTCGTGTGGATGGTCACCTGACGAAATCCCGCCTCGGCCACCAATCGGTAAAGCTCGTCCGCATCGGCGAGTGAATGCTCAGACCTTTTCGTTGCCGAAGCGCATGGACCGAGGTGTCGATCCAAGGCATCCGCCAGCGCGTTCGCCGCAGGAGTGTGCTCAATAGCGCTGAAAACGTTTAAAGCCAGTCGGCCGTCAGGCACCAGAACCCGGAACATCTCACGGAGCGCACTAGATCGATCCGGAAAAAACTGCAGTCCGAGCTGGCAAAGAACCAGATCGAAGGCGGAGTCAGGGAACGGCATTTCGAGCGCGCTTCCCTCGTGCCAGTCGATACGCGCTCCAGCGCCTCTCGGGAGCGACCGAGCAACGGCGAGCATGCCCGTATTGATGTCGAGGCCGACGACCTGCCCACTTCCCATACGCTCGGCCGCCGAGCGTGCCACCACGCCGGTGCCGCAAGCTACGTCCAAAATCCGCTCACCAGATTGAGGCGCAGCACGATCCATCAGGTCCGCAGCCCACAGGGCTGTGATTGCCGGGACCAGGTAGCGCTCGTAGAGGTCCGCGGCGCTGCCTTCCAGCTGCCACTGCTCCTGCTGGGCCATAGTGTCCCTCCCGCACAACGATCTCGGGCAACGGGCCCGATCGGCGCTTCAGCAGCCATCATAAAGCGCGTGTCTGTCGACTAGCAACCGGGCAATGGAAACCGGCAGGGTGCTATTCTTCGCGTTCCGTATCACAACGGTCTTTGCACCATCCGCCCCAAGTAGAATCAAACTCGCATTCTACTGTGCACTCCACGCGCGGCATCTCGCCAATATTTACGAGGCCGACATCCACGAGTTTGTAGCGAGCGATCGCCTTTGGATATTTCCTGAAAACACCCTCAATTTCCGCCACGAAGTCCTTGTGCTCTTCTGGAGCCGGCCTTTTGAAAGGTGTTTTGGCGTCCTGCGCAAGAGATACAGTGATGACCGATTGCATAACCAAGGCTAGGATCAAAGAAATGGTGCGCATCAACTGTCTCCAATACGCCTTACGTGGAGAGATGTTTTGATGGTGGATGGCCGCAACTCCGGAACGGGGGGAAGGCCGTATCGAGGGTAGTCTGCGTCAAACATGGCCCACCATCGCCCGTGTAATCGTTGCACGGGCAGTTGCCGTGCGCCTCTATGTGCGCGTTGCAAGGGTTCCCGAACCCAAACCCATCATCAGGTAAAGTTACTCCCGCCCGCGCCAGTAGGGCCGCGGCTTCTTTCCGCGCGCTGATGATCAAGAACGCGGCCTTTTCCAGGGCTTCCGATTGTTCGCGCGTGAGACCCTCCCGAGACAGATATTTAAACATGTGTCACTCCCTCAGATTTGGATTCGCCAAATGCCTCAATTGGGAAAGCAAGCATGCTTCAATTTGCACACCGCTCGACTTGTTCGCTCTTCAACGTGGCGCTATTCGTTGCGACGTGGCGCTAAGGACAGCTAGTCGCCCATTTTGGTCTCCTTGAACGAATGATCCCTTGCTGAAGTTGATCAGGCGAAGTTGACAGGACCGGACTTACGGATGGCTTACGGAAGTCACGCTGATCGGCGGCAGGTGACAAGACGGGCGCCGTTCGCACGCTTGCCGCGCTCGGCATGGACGAGTTTTGCCAGCCGGGGAGTGAGGTAGGCTTGGCGCGCCAAAGCTGAATAGTCGGCAGTGCCTGGATGGGGCGCGTTTCCACCCGCAGCCGAATTCGAACTGACTTTGTCCACGTCCTCGATCATCTGCTCGGCGATCGACGCAGCGATCGCCGAGCGTCCGACTGCAGGACGCCCGGCGATAGTTCTACCTTACCCCTTGCGCAAATCCGCTTGCGCCAGATCGAGCGCCGTGGCGATGCGGTCGCAGGCCATGTCGATCGTCTCGCGCGTCCAGATCAGCGGCGGCGACAGGATCATCGTGTCGCCGGTAGCGCGCAGCATCATGCCCTGGACAATCGCGTGGTCGCGAACCATCACCGCCGCGCTGCCGGCAGGCAGGAAGCGCTCCTTGGTCACCTTGTCCTTGACGATCTCGATCGCCCCCATCAGCCCGAACGAGCGCACCTCGCCGACCAGATCGTGCCCACCGAGACGTTCCTGCAGCGCCCTGGCGAAGTAAGGCCCGGTGTCGTTCCTCACGCGCTCGACCAGGCCTTCGCGCTCGATGATCTCGAGGTTCTTCAGCGCCACCGCGCAGGCCACCGGATGCCCGGCATAGGTGTAGCCGTGATAGAATTCGCCGCCCTTCTCGACCAGCGTCGCCGCGATGCGGTCGCCGACCAGCAGCGCCGACAGCGGCTGATAGCCAGAGGTCAGCGCCTTGGCCGTGGTGATGGTGTCGGGCTCGACATCGAAGGCTTGTGCGGCGAACCACTCGCCAGTGCGGCCATATCCGGTGATGACCTCGTCCAGCATCAGCAGGACATCGTATTTGCGGCAGATGCGCTGCACCTCCGGCCAATAGCTCATCGGCGGGATCTTCACCCCGCCTGCCCCCATCACCGGCTCGCCGATGAAGGCGGCCACCTTGTCGGCGCCGGCTTCGAGGATGGCGTCCTCGACCGCTTTTGCCGCGCGCAGGCCGAAATCATGGTCGCTTTCGCCGGGCAGTGCGAGCTCATAGGCATAGGGCATCATCACATGGACGATGTTGGGCACGGCGCCTCCGAGCTGCTTGTGCATCAAATCCATGCCGCCGAGCGAGGCGCCGGCGATGGTCGAGCCGTGATAGCCCATCTTGCGTGAGATGATGCGGTTCTTCTCGGGCCTGCCTTCCAGCACCCAATAGTGACGGACCAGGCGCAGCGCCGTGTCGTTGGCCTCCGAACCGGACGAGCCGTAGAACACCTGGTTGATGTGCCTTGGCGCGATCTCCGCCAGCTTTCTCGACAGCAGAACCGGCGTCGGCGTCGAGCATTTGAAGAAAGAGTTGTAGTAGGGCAACTCCTTCATCTGGGCGTAGGCGGCGTCGGCAAGCTCGTCGCGGCCATAGCCGACATTGACGCACCACAGCCCAGCCATGCCGTCGAGGATTTCCGTCCCTTCGGCATCATAGATGAACGGCCCGTTGGCGTGGGTGATGATGCGCGAGCCGGTCTCGCGCATCTCTTTGTGGTCGGTGAACGGATGAAGGTGATGCGCGGCATCGATCTGCTGAAGCTGCTTCAGCGAATAATTCTGGTAGGTCATGTCTGGTCTTTCCTCTTGAACCAATCCGGCAGCTTTCGCGCCGGGGCGGATTCGTCAGAGGACAGCGGGCGGCGAATAGCCGATGCGAGCGCAGAGCCGCAACAGCTCGGCGCGTAGCGTGCGCGACGACGGCGTCACCGCCACCCCAAATGCGCAACCCGATTTCGCCAGCCGAGCCATGCATGTACCTTAGGCTGCCTCGAGCCCTCAGTTCAAGCCGTGCCGGTCAAGCGACGCCGGTCAATTGGTGCCAGTCAATTGGTGCCAGTCAGGGCCCGCTGCAGGAAGACGTACTTCATCGCCGCCTGTGCGGCCTGCGGCCGCCGGTCGCCGCGTCCACCATGGCCGCCTTCGGTCTCCTCGAAGAACAGCGTCTTGCCGTGGCCGGCCGCCTGCAGCCGTGCCGCCATCTTGCGGGCATGGCCGGGATGGACGCGATCGTCGGCGGTCGAGGTCGTCAGCAACACCGGCGGATAGGCTGCATCCGTGTCTACATGCTGGTAGGGCGAATAGGCGGCGAGCCAGGCTGCCTCTTCCGACTTCGCCGGATCGCCATACTCGGCCATCCATGACGCGCCGGGCGGCAGCTCGGTGTAACGCAGCATGTCGAGCAACGGCACGTCGATGATCACTGCACCGAACAATTCCGGGTGCTGGGTCAGCGAGACGCCGGTCAGCAAGCCACCATTCGATCCGCCCTGGATGCCCAGTGTGGCGGGCGTAGCGATGCCGCGTTTGATCAGATCTTGCGCGACGGCAGCGAAATCGTCGAAGGCATTCTGGCGATTGGCCTTGAGCGCTGCCTGGTGCCAGTTCGGGCCGAACTCGCCGCCGCCGCGGATGTTGGCCTGCACATAGGCATTGCCCTTCTCCAGCCACAGCCTGCCGCGCACGCCGGCATAGCCGGGCAGCAGCGGCACTTCGAAGCCGCCATAGCCGTAAAGCAATGTCGGCACGGGTCCATGCAAGTCGCGCTTCCTGACGACGAAGTACGGGATCATCGTGCCATCCTTCGAGCGTGCCTCGAACTGTTCGGAGAGCAGGGACGACGCGTCGAAACGCGCCGGCTGCGACTTCACCGTTGCCAGCCCCGCAGCGTTGTCGTCCGACCAGATGATCGAGCTCGGCGTCAGGAAATCGGTGAAGGAGAAGGAGACGCTGGAACCGAAATGCTCGGCATGGCTGATGCCGACATTGCCGTTTTCGGGCAACGCCACGGGCTTGAACTCCCAGTCGCTGTCGCTGCGCTTGCCGGCGACGACCTTGCCGCGCACATTGTCCATCAAATTGATGAACAGCCGGTCCTGCGTGCGGGCAATACCGGCGATCGAGACACGGTGCGCCGGCTCGAGCACGGTATCGAGGGATCTGAATAGCCCGGTTTCGATCCAGCGCTCGAAATCGAGTGAATAGAGTCCGTCGGGCTTACACAGAGTGCCGCCCGGCGCAGTCCACGGGGTACGCACGCCGAAGACGAGCTGGCCCTTGAACAGCGCTGTATCGGTGACGTCGTCCGGCAACGGGATGCGCCTGTTCTCGCCGGAAGGCAGCCGCAGGAAACTGTGCGAGGCGAAGAAGTCGATGGTTCGGGCGAGGAAGACATGACGCTTGTCGCCGTCGAATTCGACGGACCCGCCGGCGGCAAGATCCTGCTTCAGCGCCTCGAAGATCGGCATCGCCGCTTCCAGTGGCGTGCCGCGCCGCCAAAGCTTGACCACGCGCGGATAACCGGACTGGGTCTTGTCGTCCTCCTCGAAGGCGGCGGAAACGATAACCGTGTCCTCGTCCAGCCAGCTAAAGCTCGATTTCGAGGCGGGAGCGCGAAAGCCGCCATCGACGAACGATCTGCTTTCGATATCGAATTCGCGCATCTCGCTGGCATCGCCGCCATCCGGCGACAGGTTGAGCAGGCAGCGGCTGAAGTCGGGGTAGAGCCGGCTGGCGCCGCTGAACACCCATTTCACCCCCTCTTTCGCCGCCAGACTGTCGAAGTCGATGATCGTCTGCCATTCCGGCTTGTCGGTCTTGTAGGAGGCGACGGTGGTGCGCCGCCAGAGGCCGAGTACGTTCGTCCGGTCCTGCCAGAAATTATAGACGTAGCCGTTGATAGCGGCCCCGACGGCGATGTTATCCTCGGCTGTCATCAGGTCGAGCGCCGTCTCGAACGACATCTGATAGGACGGATCACCCTGCAGCTCCCCGACCGTAACTGCATTTTGGTGATGCACCCAGTCGAGCGCCTGCTTGCCCCTCCTGTCCTCAAGCCAGAGAAACGGGTCTTCGGCCGCCGAACCCGGCTGGCCCTTGGTATTCGATTTGCTCATGAGGTCTCCGGTTGAGTCGGGTGGCGACATAGCCAAGATCGACATGGGGCCGCTTACATTCAAGTCATTCGTCAGAAACGGCGGCTTTCTGGCATTCACACCATCCGTCTTCGAATGACCGTTACAACTGCCAGCGCCAGGCAAATGGCACCGAGCGTCATTGGCAGGCCGCCGGCGCCAACAACATCCATGGCGCTGCCCGCCAGCGGCGGCACGGCGATGCCGCCGACGCCCCACATCAGCGAGAAGGCGGCGTTGCCGGCGACCAGTGCCGAGCCGGTGAACCGCTCGCCGAGTTCAATGATCGACATCGTGTAAATGCCGTAGGAAACCGCGCCCCAGATGAAGACGCACGGCCAGATCAGCGGCGTCTCGATGAGAACCGGCAACAGAACGCATCCGAGCACCGTCATCGAAACACAGATGAACCGCACCAGCCGCGCTGTCAGTCGTTCCGCCAGCAGGCCGAGCGGCACCTGCATAGCGATGTTGCCGGCGATCATCACCGACAGCAGCGCCGACATGCGCGCTTCCGCAATGCCATAATGTGTTCCGTAGACCGGCAGCAAGGCGAGCACCGCCTGTTCGAAACCGGCGGCCACGACGACGGCCGATAACAACAGCCAAGCCTGCGGCACGAACCCCAGGACCGAAACCCGGTGCCCGCTCTCGTCGACCTTGGGCAGCCGTGCCAGCACCGAGGCGAGGCAGGCGCCGCAAAACAGGAATGCGGCAATGCCGACGACGAACGGTGGCCACCCCTCGGTGCCGACGGCAAGCAGGCACAGCGGCCCCGCCGCAAAGCCCGCCGAAATGATGGTCGAATAGATGCCCATGACGCGGCCGCGGCGTGTCGGCGGCGCCAGTGCGATCACCCAGACTTCGCTCAGCACGTAGAGCGGGTTGGTGACGGCGCCGATCAAAAAGCGCAGAGGAAACCACAGATAGACATTTTGCGTCCAGCCGATCAGCGCCAGCACCAGCGCGGAAAGTGCCGCGCAAGTAAGCGCGGTGCGCCCTGCCCCGAAACGCCCCGCCAGCGCCGGAACCAGCGGCGACGAGACGATGAAGCCGATCGGCGTCATTGCCGCCGACAGGCCGATCATGGCCGGCGAGACGCCCTGGCGCTGCAGGATGAAGCTCAACAGCGGATAGCTCAGCCCTTGCGCGATGGCGAACACCGAGACGGTGGCGATCACGCCGGTGATCGCCGCCCATTGCACTGTCTCGCCGCTGTCCTGTTCCGCCCGGTCCATGATGCAGGACTAGCGTTTCGCTTTCATCGCGGTAAGCACCGGCAACGAAAACCGCTTGCGCCAGCCGGAAGAGAATAAGAGCCTGACGATCCCTCCGGCTGCCCTTTAGGCATGTCGCTTCCCTCGTCCTAGTGGTCGCCGCCTCCGCAATGGCTGGCCGGCCGGCAGTCCATTATGCCGCCGCATTGCCGCAGCGTACGAGGACTATCATGACCGCCGCCATTCAGCCCGCCGAACCTGCATTGGCAAACGACCGCGCCCGTCGCGGCGGCCGCGCGGGAAAGCGTGCCGGCGGATCGGCGGCGTTCGAGCAGCCGCCGTTTCGGCAGTTGAAGAACCCGCTGGCGCCGACCCGGCTGGTTTCCGACGACGAGCTGGAATCTATCCACCTCGCCTCTCTGCGCGTGCTGCGGGAAATCGGCGTCGACGTGCTGCATGACGAAGCCCGGCGCATCATGAAGGCGCATGGCGCCGATGTACGCGAAGGCGGCGAGCGGGTGCGCTTCGACAGTGACATGATCCTGGAACTGGTTGCGCACTGCCCGCCGGAATTCACCATCCACGCCCGCAACCCGGCGCACAACGTGCGCTTCGGCGGCGATAATCTGATCATCTCGATGATGGCGTCGGCGCCCAATTGCTCCGACGTCGACCGCGGCCGCCGGCCGGGCAACCAGCAGGACTACCGCAACTTCCTCAAGCTTGCGCAGATGCACAACATATTGAACTGCACGGGCGGCTATCCGGTCGAGCCGATCGACATGCATCCGTCCGTCCGCCACCTTGAATGCATACGTGACCTCGCCACGCTGACCGACAAGATGTTCCACATCTATTCGCTCGGCAAGGAGCGCAACGTCGACGGCATCGAGATCACCAGGATCGCACGTGGCATCAGCCATGAGCAGTTGCTTGCGGAGCCGTCGGTATTCACCATCATCAACACCAATTCGCCGCTCAAGCTCGACGTGCCGATGATGGAAGGCATCATCCAGATGTCGAGCAAGGGCCAGGTGGTCATCGTGACGCCGTTCACCCTGTCCGGCGCTATGGCGCCGGTGACGATTGCCGGCGCGCTGGTGCAACAGAATGCCGAGGCGCTGTCCGGCATCGCCTTCGCGCAGATGGTGCGCAAGGGCGCGCCTGTCGGCTACGGCGGCTTCACCTCGAATGTGGACATGAAGTCCGGCGCGCCGGCCTTCGGCACGCCGGAATATATGAAGGCGCAGCTGGTCGGCGGGCAGCGCGCCCGCCGCTACAACATCCCCTACCGCACCTCCAACACCTGCGCAGCCAACACGGTCGACGCGCAGGCCGCCTATGAAAGTGTGTTCTCGCTGTGGGGCGCCATCCAGGGCGGCGGCAACCTGATGATGCATGCCGCCGGCTGGCTCGAAGGCGGCCTGCGCTGCTCCTATGAGAAGACCATCCTGGATATAGACCTGTTGCAGATGGTCGCAGAGTTCCTGACGCCGCTCGATCTTTCCGAGGAAGCACTCGGTTTCGACGCCATACAGTCCGTCGGCCCCGGCGGCCATTTCTTCGGCACCCAGCACACGCAGGACCGCTACAAGACCGCGTTCTATGCGCCTATTATCTCGGACTGGCGCAATTTCGAGAGTTGGGCGGAGGCCGGATCGCCGACGGCGCTCGAAAAGGCCAATCGCGTCTGGAAGGAACGGCTGGCCTCCTATGAAGAGCCTTACATGGATCCGGCAATCCGGGAGGAGCTCAACGCCTTCGTCGACAAGCGCCGGGCCGAAGGCGGCGCGCCGACCGATTTTTGATCATCTGATGAGTAGTCGACCCCCACTCCGTCTTGATGGCAGGCTGGCCCGAAACATCGCTGTATCCCATCTCCGCTTTGTTTTCGCGCCCCGCTCACTCGATTCAATCTCTTCAAAAACGGATCTATCTTCATGAAATCTCATGCAAAAGCGGTTGTCATCGGCGGCGGCGTCGTTGGCTGCTCGGTGCTCTATCATCTGGCCAAATCTGGCTGGACCGACATCATGCTGATCGAGCGTTCGGAGCTCACTTCCGGCTCGTCCTGGCATGCGGCGGGCGGCTTCCATACGCTGAACGGCGATCCCAACGTCGCCAAGCTGCAGGCCTATACGGTGCAGCTTTACAAGGAGATCGAGGAGATTTCCGGCCAATCCTGCTCGCTGCACCTGACCGGCGGCGTGATGATGGCCGACACGCCCGAGCGCATGGACTTCTTGCGGCTCGCCCACGCCAAGGGCCGCTATCTCGGCATGGACACCGAACTGATCACGCCGTCCGAAGCCAAGGCAATGTTCCCGCTGATGGACGAGACGAATTTCGTCGGCGCCATGTGGGATCCAGTCGAGGGCCATCTCGACCCTTCCGGCACCACCCATGCCTATGCCAAGGCCGCCAGGAAGCTAGGCGCCGAGATCGTACTGCGCAACCGCGTCGTGGAACTGACGCAGGAGGTCGACGGCACCTGGAACGTCGTCACTGAGCAAGGCACAGTCAAAGCCGAGCATGTGGTCAACTGCGGCGGCCTGTGGGCGCGCGAGATCGGTCGCATGGTCGGCGTCGAACTGCCAGTGCTGGCCATGGAGCATATGTATCTCCTGACCGAGCCGATGCCGGAGGTCGAGGAATTCAACAAGTCGACCGGCCGCGAGATGATTGGCGTGCTCGATTTCAAGGGCGAGATCTATACCCGCCAGGAGCGCAACGGCATCCTGCTCGGCACCTATGAAAAGGCCTGCAAGCCGTGGTCGCCGGTCAGCACGCCCTGGGATTTCGGCCACGAGCTGCTGCAGCCAGACATCGACCGCATCGCGCCGTCGCTCGAGATCGGCTTCAAGCATTTCCCCGGCATCGAAAAGGCCGGCATCAAGCAGATCATCAACGGCCCCTTCACCTTCGCGCTGGACGGCAACCCGCTGGTCGGCCCGGTGCAGGGCCTGACCAATTTCTGGTGCGCCTGCGCCGTCATGGCCGGCTTCAGCCAGGGCGGCGGCGTCGGCCTGGCGCTGTCGAACTGGATGGTCCATGGCGACCCCGGCTTCGACGTCTGGGGCATGGACGTTGCGCGCTTCGGCGAATGGGCAACGCTGCGCTATACCAACGCAAAGGTCCGCGAAAATTATTCGCGCCGTTTCTCCATCCGCTTTCCCAACGAGGAATTACCGGCGGCAAGACCAGCGCAGACGACCCCGCTTTACGACACCATGATCGCCAACAACGCCGTCATGGGCGACAGCTGGGGTCTCGAAACCCCGCTCTGGTTCGCGCCGAGAGGCTCGGAGCCGAAGGACGTTGTGTCCTTCCACCGCTCCAATGATTTCGGCCCGATCGGCGAGGAAGTGCGCGCCACCCGCGAGAAGGTCGGCGTCACCGAGATCGCCAACTTCGCCAAATACGAAGTCTCCGGACCAGGGGCCGAGGACTTCCTCAACCGTCTGATGACCAATCGCATGCCGAAGACCGGCCGCATCGTGCTGACGCCCATGCTGAACGAGTTCGGCCGGCTGATCGGGGACTTCACCATCGCCAAGGCGAGCCCAAGGGGTGGGGAAGAACGCTTCATGATATGGGGTTCTTCGGCAGCGCAAAAATACCACATGCGCTGGTTCGAGAAGCATCTGCCGAAGGACGGAAGCATCCGCATCCACCGCTTCGACCAGACGCTGGTCGGTCTCTCCATCGCCGGGCCGAAATCCCGCGACCTGCTGCAGAAACTGGTCGATGTCGACATCTCGACCACGGCCTTCCGCTTTATGGATTTCCGCGAAATGGCGGTCGGCGGCGCGCCCTGCATGGTCAATCGCATCACCTACACCGGCGACCTCGGCTACGAGATATGGATGGCGCCTGCCTACCAGCGCTTGGTCTACAAGGCGATCAAGGAGGCTGGCGAAGAGTTTGGGCTTGTCGATTTCGGCATGCGGGCTTTGCTCTCTATGCGCCTTGAAAAGAACTTCCCGACCTGGTTCCGCGAGCTACGTCCGATCTACGGACCGTTCGAAGGCTCGATGGACCGCTTCATCAAGCTGGAGAAGAACGACTTCATCGGCCGGGAAGCAGCGGCCAAGGAACAGGCAGAAGGGCCGAAACTGCGCCGTGTCTCCTTCATCGTCGATGCCGCGGATGCAGACGTCATGGGCGACGAGCCGATCTGGGCCAAGGTCGGCGGCAAGGATTACGGCACCGTGGAAAAGCCGCATGGCTATGGCGCGCCGCGCTTCGACGCGGGCGGCAAGGAAGTGCGCGGCTCGAACGCCGCCGAAGGCGCGTCTGCCGTGCGCGGCATTGTCGACGGCGACTGGCGCGTGGTCGGCTGGGTCACCTCCGGCGGCTATGCGCATTATGTCGAGAAGTCGATGGCGCAGGGATATGTACCGGCGGCGCTTGCCGAGAACGAGAGCGCCGGCCTGTTCGAGATCGAAATCCTCGGGCACCGGCGTCCCGCACGCGTCAATGTCGAACCGCCTTTCGACCCGAGCGGCGAAAAGATGAGGACGTAGGCGCAGCCAGCCGGTCGCATTGTGCGGAGCATACTCTTCATGCTAGCGCAGCCGGCAACACTCTGCTGGCAAGGGCGATGAGATTTCATTGAAGTACAATCTGAGATGGGCCGAGTGGCTGGCCGAGGGACGGATCGGCCCCTTCCCGGCGGCGATCGTCATGGTCGCGGCTTACTTTGCCTTGCAGACCATCATACTGTCCCTGTTGAGCTCTTGGGCGGGAACCGGCGTCGGCATCGATGATGCGGAGCAGCTGATCTATGTTCCGTATCTCTGGGCTGGATATGGCGGCTCGCAACCACCCCTGTACACCTGGATCAACTGGCTGGCCGCGCATGTTTTCGGCACCAGTATCTTCACGCTGAAGCTCGTCAAATACTCCGTGCTGTTCCTTGCCGCCTGCAGCGTGTTCGCCGCCATGCGGCGGTTCAGCTACACCAAAGCGACAGCGGCGGCGGCCATGTTCGGCCTGTTTACGATCCCGCAGATCGTCTGGGAATCGCAGCGCGCCTTGTCGCATTCCGTCGCCGTCGTCGGCTTCTGCTCGCTGCTCCTGCTGGCCATGGCCTATCTTCTCGAGCGGCGAAGCATGATCGCCTATGCGGCGTTTGGCCTGGCCACGGCGGCGGCAATTCTTGCCAAATATAATGATGTCTTCCTCGTGGTGGCCCTTGTTGCGGCCGTGCTGTCGCTGCGCGAATGGCGCAGCGCGATTCTCGATCCGAAGTTCGCCATCAGCATAGCGGTCGCGATATTGGTGCTGGCGCCAACCACCTATTGGAGCCTCATGCATCCCGCCGATTTATTGTCGAGAGGCGAGAAGTTCGGAATAGACGCGCAACAAGGGCGCGTGGCGGCGGCCTTTGTCGGCGCCGGCAAGTTTATCATGGGCACCTTCAATTTCGCGGTCTTGCCGGTGCTCGTTTCCGCCCTCACGTTCTGGCTGGCGAAGTTCCGTTTCTCCGAGCGGCACCCGAAAGGTCCGGCAAGGGAAATTCTGTTGTGGCGTACCTTGGCGCTCGGCTTGGCCATGCTTGCAGTACTTGTACTTGCCACCGGCGTGACGGTGGTCAAGGACCGCTGGCTGCTACCGGTCCTGTTCATGTTGCCGATGGCCATCGTCGCCACTATGGAACGGCTGGCGCCGCGCGGCAGGAATGCGCAGCTCCTGGTGATCGCGGCTGGAGCGATCATCGCCGTGCTGCTCGCGCCCGCCACCTGGTACGTCCAGATAAACGGGACCAGTGGCCTCTCGCGGATGATCCGCGTGGATTACCCCGCCCTCTATCGCCAACTGACTGCGGACGGACCGGTCAAAACCGCAATATCTGATGGTGCATGGGTCGGAAACCTGCGGTTGGTCGATGAAAACCTGGTCGCACTTGACCAGGAAGTGCCTAATTTCGAAACGCTGATGCAGGAGCCGGCCGTACTCGTCTGGCTTGACCGAGACGATCCGCGTCCGGTCATTTTGGAGCAGCTCAAAGCGGCCGGCTATGAGCCGGACGGCCAACCACGGCAAATGATGGTTCCGCTGTTGCGCGGCACCGGCAAGTCCGCCCGGGCCGGCGCCTATGTAAGATTGAAGAGAATGGCGGTGGGAGAAACCACCGCGCCCAAGGAAGGCGTTAGCGGAGGAGCCGAGGGTGGACAGGAACCCGACTGACCGGCCCCGTCATCACCGCAAGATCATGCCGTTCGAGCCGGACGGCTCGAACGATGTGCTGCACAAAAAATCGCGGCTGAAGGCCGCTGAACTCAACCAGCATGCGCTGGGCTATGGAGCGCTGGCGGAAGTCGAATGGCAGGCGGCGGGCATTGCTGCTCCTGACCTGCCCGCCATGCGCCGATATCGGCTCGAGCGCATCCGCGCCGAGCTGAAGCGCCGCGACTATGCGGGAGCCCTGCTCTACGATCCGGTCAATATCCGCTATACCACCGACGCAACCAACATGCAGCTCTGGGTCGCACACAATCGGACCAGGCATTGTTTCGTTGCCACCGATGGCCCGGTGGTGCTGTTCGACTATTTCTCCTGCGAGCACCTTTCCGATCATTCCGGCGTCGTCGACGAGGTGCGGCCGGCGGTGTCGTGGGCTTATCTGTACAGCGGCGAGCTGACCGGCCAAAAAGCCCGCCGCTGGGCAGCCGGCATCGCCGACCTGGTATTGGAACATGGCGGCGGCAATCGCCGCATCGCAGTCGACCACATCAATCCCGAGGGCATCGAAGAGCTCGCCCGCCTCGGCATCTCGACCGGCAATGGCGAGGCGGTGATGGAAAATGCGCGGCTGATCAAATCGCCCGACGAAATCCTTGCCATGCGCCGGGCGATCGCCGCTTGCGAGGCGGCAATGGGCGAGATGGAGAAGGCGTTGAGGCCTGGCATCTCCGAGAACGAATTGTGGGCCGAACTCCATCGCGGCAACATCGCGCGCGGCGGCGAATGGATCGAAACCCGGCTCCTGTCGTCGGGTCCGCGCACCAATCCATGGTTCCAGGAGTGTTCGTCGCGGACGATCAAGGCCGGCGAGCTCGTCGCTTTCGACACCGACCTGATCGGTCCTTACGGCTTCTGCGCCGACCTTTCGCGCACCTGGCTTTGCGGTGACGCGCCGCCGTCGCAGGAGCAGCGCGACCTGTTCCGCATCGCCGCCGACCAGATCGCCCACAACACGGAGCTGATGCGGCCGGGCATATCGTTCCGCGACCTCGTCGAGGGCTCGTCAGTGCCACCGGGAGACTGCTTCCCGGCCCGTTACGGGGTGCTCTATCACGGCGTCGGCCTTGCCGACGAATACCCGACTTTGCCGCATGCTGGCGACTGGACCGACGACACACCGGACGGAGTGCTCGAACCTGGCATGGTGCTGTGCGTCGAGAGCTATATCGGTCGGCTTGGCGGCTACGAAGGCGTCAAGATCGAAGAACAGATCCTGATCACTGAAACCGGCTACGAGAAGCTTTCGACCTACCCGCTCGACAATCGGCTGCTTGGCGGCTGAGCGATGCTAATGCATGTCGCGCAAAACTGTGCAGCGGCTTTGCGATAACGACATGCATAAAACAAGAATCTAAAGCGCGTCGCATGAGGCCGACCGAACGCGACGCGCTTTACGTGAGCGCCGCGATCGCCTCGCGCATCGCGGCGACGATCGTTTCCGGCGTCGTCCTGGCGGTGATGAACGGCAAGCCTTTGCGCCGCCTTGTCCAGCCGACGACCGTCACCTTCTGCGCCGCCGGCTCGAAACGCTGCGCCAGCGCCCAGCTCTCGCAATCGATCGCCGCGACGTCCGCCCTGCCCTCGGCAACGGCAACGATCGAAGCACGGTGCCCACAGCTTTCGCTCAGCCCGGAAAAGATATCCAAACTCTCGCCCAATGCTTGCAGGTCGCGGGCTGGCGCGATGATGCCCGACATGGAATCGAGGCTGTTGAAGGTGAAGCGCTTGCTGCGAAGCTGATCGAGCGGAATGACGGCACCGCCGTCGGCCGGCGCCCTTGCCGGCGGTGCCTCGCCCGCCCTCATGACGATGGCGCTCGAATAGAGTTCGCCCTGTCCACCCTTGAAGGCGTCGTAACGCGGCTGGCCGATGAGCTGGACACGCTGCGACAGGCCGAGTTCCATCGGTCCCCAGCAGGTTTGTGCAAAGAGCAGCGCCGGATGCAGCCAGAGCTGGTGAAAATCCAGTTCGTCCGGCGGCAATGTCGCCGGATCGGGCGCGATGGGTTTTCCCTGATCATCGCGAATACCGCCAGGTACGGGGGGCAAATCGCCGGTGCGGCGGATGATCGTCTCCGGCGCATCGATGCCTTTTTGCCTGAAAGCATCGCGCAGCCGCGCCCATTGCGCGTCGACATCGTCCCGCGCTTCCGGCCAGTCGTACATCGGCAAAGCCGCAATGAATTCGCTCATGCCGGGATTTGACCGTTATGCGGGGAAATTGACAAGGTCAGGAAAGCGTCGTCCGCGCGGCACCGCCTGCAACAACGCAAGAATCATTCTTTCGGCGGCTCGGCGGGTACCGGTGCGCTGCCAAGCCCATTGAGGCTGCGTGCCCTGACGCGCGGCTTGAATGCGCGTCCTGGTTCCGGCATGCGCCGCAGCACGGGATGGACGACCGGCTCCTTCGCCTTGAAGGCATAGGCCTTGAGCAGCGCGAAATAGTTCGGATAGGCGTAGCCATTGTTCATCCGCAGCCATTCGTCGCGGCGGTCGGCGAACAGCTTCGGCAGCCTGTACCAGGCCACCGTCGGGCTCTTGTGATGGACGAAATGCAGATTGTTGTTGAGGAACAGGAAGGACAGCGGCGAGCGCTCGACGATGATCGTGCGGCCTTCCGGATGTTCAGACCATTGGTGCTCGGCGTAGGTGCGGATCGAAATCAGCGACTGCCCAAGCCACACCGGCACCAGTATGTAGAGCCATAACGGCATGCCGAAGCCGAACTGCACGACAGGCAGCACCACGACGAGGCCGATCGCATGCAGCAGCCATGCCTTGCGGATGGACTTGTCGCCCGCGGCAACCTGCTTGGCGTCGTCGATGAAAAAGCCGATGCAGGAAAGCCACGGGCCTAGCACCAAACGCCCGATCATCGTGTTGTTGACCTTCAGCAGGAATTTCATCGCCGACGGCAGCTCCTCGTGCTGCCAGAGAGCCTTGTAATAGCTTTCGGGATCATCGAGCGGATCGGTCAGGCGCTCGTCTGCATGGTGGCGCAGATGAATGGTCTTGAACCGGCGAAACGGCCAGACAAGGCCAATCGGCAGGAACACAAAGGCTTCGTTGAGCCGCGCATTCCGGGTTGGGTGGCCGTGCAGGACCTCGTGCATCAGCGAGGATTGCAGCGCCGCAATCAGGGTCAGAAAGGCGAGTGCCAGCAGCGGGTAAGAGGGCCAGAGCAGGAAGCCGGTAGCGAGCCAGCCGCCGTAGCAGAGAAGTGCGAGAAATGCTGTCGGCCATTCGATGGCCATTGCGCCGTGTCGCCTGTTGCCCATGCTCGTCATGCTATCGACCACTGCCTTCCAGTCGCCGGAACCCGTTTGATTCCTGACAACATTGTGTCAGGAGCGTTGCGTCGGCGCAACGCGATAAAGCGCACAAACTGTTGCGATTGCGCATTTTCAGCTGCATATGTTATGTATTGTAAACAGCCAACAGGATTCATTTGCGCCTGAAGCCCGCGTTCGCGGCTTTAAGCGCAAATTTTTCCTCCTATTGAATGGGGTAGCGATTTGGATAAGCGCGACCTGTCGACGATCTTTCGCGAGCGCCTGAAAATGCTCTTGACAAGGTCCGATTTGAACCAGTCGGCCTTCGCCGCCGCGGTTGGCATCGACCGTTCGGCGCTGTCGCAGCTGCTCTCCGGCGCCTCGATCCGCCTTCCCCGCGCCGAAACGCTGCTCAACATCGCCGCCGAATTCAAAGTCTCGCTCGACTGGCTGCTCGGCCTCAGCCACGACGAGGGCGTCACCGGTGAAATCCGCGAGAGCCTTGAGATCGAGGAGGCGCCGGACGGCTTCGACCGCACGCTGCTGGCTCGCTGGCATGCCGAGGCGGCGGGAACGAAAATCCGCTACGTGCCGGCCGGCATTCCCGATCTTCTGCGCACCGAGGCGCTTGTCGACTACGAAGCCGTTATCGCCAACAAGAGTCGCGAGGCACAGGCCGGCGAAACGCAGTACCGCATCGACTACAACCGACGGCCCGAAACCGACATGGAAGTCTGTATGCCGCGCCACACGCTGGAGATCTTCGCGCGCGGGCTGGGCGTGTGGGACCGCTTTCCGGAGGCCGACCGCCACCAGCAGCTCCTGCACATGGCGACGCTGCTCGACGACCTCTATCCCACCTTCCGCCTGTTTCTCTATGACGGGCGGATGCGCTATTCGATCCCCTACACCATCTTCGGGCCCTATCGCGCCGCCATTTACGTCGGCGACATGTATCTGGTGCTGAACGCCACGCAGCCGATCCGCATCCTGACCAGCCATTTCGACAATCTGATCCGTGCCGCGGACGTCAACGCGCATGAAGCGGCCAGCTTCACACGAAAGCTGGCGGAGATGCGATTTTGACCGGTTGCTCTACGTGCCGACATTGACGCCACATAAAGAATTCTTTATATCCTTATCTCAGTTATTCTTCCGGGAAGGCGTATTTCACATGACCAATCCGATCGACGCTCTGCTTGCCGAAAAGGGCGTCCTGCTCGCCGATGGCGCCACCGGCACGAATCTGTTCGCCATGGGCCTTGAGGCCGGAGAGGCTCCCGAGCTCTTGAACGAGACCGCGCCCGACACCATCACCAGCCTGCACCAGAACTTTGTCGATGCCGGCGCCGACATCATCCTGACCAACTCTTTTGGCGGCACCCGCCATCGGCTCAAGCTGCACCACGCGCAGGACCGGGTCTATGCGCTGAACAAGCGCGCGGCCGAGATCGCAAGCGCCGTCGCCGGCAACGCCGGCCGCAAGGTGATCGTGGCCGGCTCCGTCGGCCCGACCGGCGAGCTGCTGGTGCCGCTCGGCGCCATGACCTATGACGAGGCGGTCGAAGCCTTTGCCGAGCAGATTGAGGGGCTGAAGGCCGGCGGCGCCGAAGTCGCCTGGATCGAAACCATGTCGGCGCCTGACGAAATCCGCGCCGCCGCCGAAGCCGCCATCCGCGTCGGCCTGCCCTATACCTATACCGGCTCCTTCGACACCGCCGGCCGCACCATGATGGGACTGCTGCCGAAGGACATCCACGGCGTCGTCGATGGCCTGTCGCAGACACCGCTCGGTGTCGGCGCCAATTGCGGTGTCGGCGCCTCCGACATTCTCGCGTCGCTGCTCGACATGACCGCGGCGAAGCCGGAAGCAACGGTGATCGTCAAGGGCAATTGCGGCATTCCCGAATTTCGCGGTGCCGAGATCTACTATTCCGGCACACCCGAGCTGATGGCCGACTATGTGCGCCTCGCCGTCGATGCCGGCGCCAAAATCGTCGGCGGCTGCTGCGGCACCTCGTTCCAGCACCTCGCCGCAATGCGCAAGGCGCTCGATGCGCACACCAAGTCGGATCGCCCGACCGTCGAGCAGATCGTCGAACGCATCGGCCCGATGCGCAACAAGCAGGCTACGGTCAATGTCGCCGAGACCAGCGAAGCCCGCCGCGAGCGGCGCCGCGGACGCGCCTGACCCTTTCGTCTGCGACATGGTCCGCGCGAAGCAGTGCGGCCGCGAAAAAAGGCCGGCAAGGTTTCCCTCGCCGGCCTGCCTCACCCGCCCGTAGGCCGGCTCCCCCTATCAGAACGATCCCATCTGAAAGAAACCGGCCGTCATTGCCACTACCGGTTACCGCCGAGCGCCGAGGCAAGGCGCACGAGCGAGAGGAACTCGGACCTGTACCCAAATGGGTCGGCTCCCCTGGCGGCGGTGGCAATCTGCATGATCTTGTCGTAGCCGAACTTCGCGGTAGCATCCTCGTCGCGCAGCTTCTGGCCGAAGGCAGCAACGGCAACAGAGAAACGCTGGTCGGTGCTGGCCTGATCGAACGACGCCACCTCGTTGGCTGACGTTACCGGCGTGGTGATCAGCTTCGAGGTGTCCTCGTTCGGCAGCTTGTAGCGGATCTTGACGAAAGCATATTCGTCGGCATTGGCGACACCGCCATTGTTCACCGAGGCCTGGCCGTAGCGCAGTTGGTCGATCTGTTCGCCGCCGCTGCCCTTAGGCGTGATCTCGTAGATCGCGGTGACTGAATGACCTGAGCCGATCTCGCCGGCATCGACCCGGTCATTGTTGAAATCCTCGCGGTTCAAGGCGCGGGTTTCGTAGCCAATCAGCCGGTACTCCGAGACCTTGTTCGGGTTGAACTCGACCTGGATCTTCACGTCCTTGGCGATGGTGAACAGTGTCGAGGAGGCATCCTCGACCAGCACCTTCTCGGCCTCCGCCAATGTATCGATGTAGGCAGCAGTGCCATTGCCGTTCTGGGCGATGGTCTGCATCATCTGGTCGTTCAGATTGTCGCGGCCGAAGCCGAACACCGACAGGAATACGCCTGTCTTGCGCTCCTTTTCGATCAGCCGCTTCAGGTCGTCGTCGTCGGTCTGGCCGACATTGAAGTCGCCATCGGTGGCGAGCATCACCCGATTGATGCCGTCCTTGACGAAGGATTTCTGCGCCAGCCTGTAGGCTTCCTTGATGCCGGCCTCGCCTGCCGTCGAGCCGCCGGATGTCAGATTGTCGATGGCAGCGAGGATCTTGTCCTTTTCCGAAGCCTTGGTGGGCTCCAGCACGGTACCGGCATCGCCCGCATAGGTGACGATCGAGACGGTGTCGTCAGGTCTCAGCTTGTTGACCAGCAGTCGGAAGGCCGACTGCAGGAGCGGAAGCTTGTCCTGCTCGTTCATCGACCCCGACACATCGATCAGGAAGACCAGATTGGCCCTGGGCTGCTCGGCCGGCTTCACGTCGAAACCCTTGATGGCGACATGCATCAGCCTGGTGTGCTCGTTCCACGGTGTCGGCATGACGCTGACGGTCGAGTTGAACGGCGTCGAGGCGGAGTCCGGGCCTTTCCAGTCATAGGGGAAGTAGTTGACCATCTCCTCGACGCGAACCGTGTCGGCCTGCGGGATAAAGCCTTCCTTGAGCGAGCGCCGGACGAAGGAATAGGAAGCGGTGTCGACATCGATCGAGAAGGTCGAGACCGGGTCTTCAAGCGCGGCATGCACCGGGTTGGTCTTGAAATTCTCGACGCGGTCGCGGTTTTCCTCTTGCGGCAGCATCTGGTCGGCCGGCGCAGCGGCGGGCTGCTGTGCCATCAGCTTGGGCTCGGCAACCGTGCCAGGCATCCGGCCGACCCGCGCGCCGCCATCGGCTGAAGGGGCCGCGGAGCTTGCGTCGCCGTTCAACGCAAGCTCGCTGCTCGGCTGCGGTTCGGGTGCATTGCGGCTGAGCACATCCTGCTGCGTCAGCCCGCCGACTGCGGTCGATTCCGCCTTCGGCGGCGATGTCGGCGCCACAAGCGCATCGCCGGTGTCGCGGCTTTCACTGTCGGCGTCCGCCTTCTTCTGCTTGTCCGCTTCGGCAACGACCGGCGGTTTGACGGTCGTCGGCTTGTCAGCCAGCGTTTCGGTGATCTTATCCCCGCCGAATTCGGGCCCGTCGAATTTGGATTCCCCCAGCATATAAATGGTAGCGTATCCGGCGATCGGCAGGGCAACGAGCCCGGCAATGGCCGGCGTGGCGAAGAGTTTCTTTTGCATGATTTCGCTCCAGAGCCTTTGTGCTCGCTCTGTGAGACGAAGCCCGCTCACCGATCCTTGGGCGCCCGGCAAAGTTTTTTCTTCCATGTCATAGGCGCGCAGCGCGGCCTGGAGGGCACGCGCCTTTGCGTCCGCGTCCGGCGCCGGTGCTGCGATGTCGCGCAGTCTGTTCAGTTCGTTGTCGTCGACCATGGTCACACTTCCCCGGCTGAACGCATCAGCGTCTTCAGCCGTTTCTTCGCTTCATGGATGTGCCAGGAAACCGTTGTCTCCGAGATCGCCATCGCCTCGGCGGCGGCGGCGTGGCTCAGCCCTTCGCCATAAACCAGCAGCACCGCATCGCGCTGCTTGTCCGGCAGCTTGCGCACCGCTGCCCAGAGCGGCTCGGCCGGGTCTTCCGGCTCAGACGAGATTTCCCCCGAAATCAGCGCATAGGCGCCATAGGCCTCGGTCTTGACCGTCTCGCGGGCGGTCTTGCGCATCATGTCGCGCGCCGCATTCAGCGTCATGATGTAGAGCCACGTCGTGAAGGCACCGCTGCCGTGATAGTCGCGGATCGCCCGCCCGAGCCGGACGCAGACTTCCTGGGCGATGTCCTCGGCGTCGGCCTTTTTCCCGCACCAACGATAGGCGGCGCGATAGACGAAACCATAGTGCCTTTCGAGCAACTTGCCGAAAGCACCCCGGTCTCCGCCCTTCGCCCGTCCGATCAGTTCGGCGTCGGAGGCTTCGCTTTCGTCCAGCATCATCGCCATCATTTGCCTGTTGGACGAAGGCTAATGGCGGTTCCTTGGGGCGATGGAAAGAATTTTTTGGCGGGCGGTCACGTCGTAATGGTTGGCGTGACTTGGCCGAGCGTCTCCGCAAACAGCGTCGTCAGCCGCTTCCAGTGGCGTTCGGCGCCGGCTGCATCGAAGGCACTATGGTCCGGCATGCACCAGCCATGCGCCATGCCGGCATAGTTCTCTATGACATGATCGACCTTGGCGGCGCGCAGTGTTTCGGCGAGCCGCGCCGATTGCTCCGGCGGAAAGCTGCGGTCGACACCGGCAGTGCCGATTTAGACCCTTGCCTTGAGTGAGGCGGCCTTCCGGTGCGGACTGTCGGCGGCGTCACCGGCCAGATTGCCACCGTGGAAACTGGCAGCAGCGGCGATGCGGTCGGAATAGGTGGCCGCCGCGTTCAGCGCCCGCGCTCCGCCCATGCAGTAGCCGACAATGCCGACCGGCCCGGTCAGGCCTTGGGCAGCGAGCGCATCGAGGAACGCGCCGCTGTCGCGGATCGTCATCTCCTGGGTCGTGCCGCCGACGAGACCTGTGATTGCGGCCTTGCTCCTCTCGTCACTGAACGCAGTCTTGGCTTCGAAAGGGCCGTAGGGCGCGTTGCGGTAAAAAAGGTCCGGCACCAGCACCGCATAGCCTTCGTCGGTAAGCCTTTCCGCCATCTGGTCGAGCGCCGGTCGCGGGCCAAAAGCGTCCATGTAGAGGATGATCGCTGCCTTGGCTGGGGCTGCCGAGCGGAACAGCCCGGCTTTGGCCACGCCGTCACTCGTCTTGATCTGGATCGCTTGCTTGGCCATCGCCCGCTCCGTTGACATGTCGTGCGATAGATATCCGCGCTGACCGTCGCCGCAAGCTGTAATGAGGCGATCTGCTTCAAGATTTCGTGCGGCATTCGGCGACGCTACAGACGCGCGAATGCTGCCATGTGAAAGGCCTGAACCTCGGCCGGATAGCGATAATCGGTACCGTAAGGACAGGCGTTGCGATCAAGGCAGCCGCCGGTCCGGCAGGGCGCGCCGTTTTGCCCGCGCACATGGGCCAGACAGGTTTCATGTGCAAAACCATTCGCAGAATAAGCCTCGACCGGACAGGATTTCAGGCAAGGTTTTTCCAAACATGTATCGCAAAGGTGAACCACCTCGTGGGGTTGTTGGAGCGCAATCTCATTTTCGAACAGCAGCGCGCCGCGATAGGCGTGCCAGAGCCCGTATTGCGGATGCATGAGGATGCCGAGCGGCGACGGCCGCAAGCCCTCCGCCCGCACCGCCCATTGCTGGAACGGCAGATACGGTCTGTCGGACGGTGACACGGCGCGCGCCCCGAATTTTCCGGCCACCGCGCCGATCACTTCGCGAGACCATCTGTCGAGCGGATCGTCGATCGGCTGTGACTGTTTCTCCAACCAGCGCAGGAAGTGCGGCCAAGGTGCGGCACCCGCCTGCCCCACCAGCAGAACGGATCTGGCGGCAGCGCCGGAGAGACCGGAGGGTTTTTCTTCAGCACCTGCAAAATTGAAGCCGCCGCGAAGCATAAGGCCATGGACGGAAAGTGCCGCCGCGATTGTTTGAGTCATGCCGCGCTCGGGATCATCCCTTCTTGTCCGGGTCGGAGAAGGCGCTCCGCCAGACTTCCTTGTGGATGATGTTGGCGACTTTAGCCCCGCCTGATTCGGGCTCCTTTCAGGTGAAGGCGTCGGCCATCGACGCCTTCTTCCTGGCGATGAAGTCCTTCAGCCCGTCGTCGATGCCCGGGTCGAGATACGGCGCCTCGTAGCTCTCCAGCCAGCGGCGGGCGAGCTCGTTGGCGCGCTGCGGCGCGGTTTTTTCGCCTTCGGCCAGCCATTGCTCGTAGGAATTGTTATCGGCGATGTTGGAGCGGTAGAACGCGGTCTGGAAATTGGCCTGGGTGTGATCGCAGCCGAGATAGTGGCTGCCTGGGCCGACCTGGCGGATGGCGTCCATCGCCTGGCCGTTTTCCGACAGGTCGACACCCTCAGAGAACTTCTGCGTCATGCCGAGCTGGTCGATATCCATCATGAACTTTTCGTAGCAGGAGGCGAGACCGCCCTCGAGCCAGCCGGCCGAATGCAGCACGAAGTTGGTGCCGGCGAGGATCGTCGAGTTCAGCGTGTTGGCGCTCTCGTAGGCGGCCTGCGCATCGGGGATTTTTGAAGCACAGAGCGAACCGCCGGTGCGAAACGGCAGGCCGAGCCGACGGGCAAGCTGTGCGGCGCCATACGAGACCAGCGACGGCTCCGGCGTGCCGAAGGTCGGCGCGCCCGACTGCATCGAGATCGACGAGGCGAAGGTGCCGAACAGCACCGGCGCACCCGGCCGGATCAGCTGGGTGAACGACGCTCCCGCCAGAACCTCGGCTAAAACCTGGGTCAGCGTGCCGGCGACCGTCACCGGGCTCATCGCACCGGCAAGGATGAACGGCGTGACGATACAGGCCTGATTGTGGCGCGAATAGACCTTCAGCGCTCCCAGCATGGTCTCGTCGAAGACCATCGGCGAGTTGGCGTTGATCAGGCTGGTCAGCACCGTGTTGTTCTCGACGAAATCGTCACCGAACACGATCTTGGCCATCGCCACCGTATCTTCCGCGCGCTCGGGCGCGGTCACCGAGCCCATGAACGGCTTGTCCGAATATTTGATATGGCTGTAGACCATGTCGAGATGCCGTTTGTTGACCGGCACGTCGACCGGCTCGCAAACCGTGCCGCCCGAATGGTGGATCGACGGCGCCATATAGGCGAGTTTCACGAAATTCCGGAAATCCTCGATCGTCGCATAGCGCCTGACGCCGTCGAGATCGCGCACGAAGGGCGGTCCATAGACCGGCGCGAACACTGTCGCGTTGCCGCCGATCTGCACCGAGCGCTCGCCGTTGCGGGCGTGCTGGGTATAGACGGACGGAGCGGTCTTCAACAGCGAGCGGCAGAGGCCCTTGGGGAAATGCACCCGCTCGCCCTTGACGTCGGCGCCCGCCTCTTTCCAAAGCTGCAGCGCCTCGGCGTCGTCGCGGAAGATGATGCCGATCTCCTCCAGCACCGTATCGGTGTTCTTTTCGATCAGCGCCAGCCCTTCCTCGTCCAGCACTTCATAGACGTTGATCTTGCGCTTGATATAGGTGAGCTGTGTGCCGGGGCCGCCGCCCGAACGCGCGGCCCGTCGGGCTGCGGCGCCACCGCTGGCAGCGCGCCCGCGCCGTGCGTTTGACGCTTCCTGATCGACCGGCGCGTTCTCACTCATAATCGTTCTTCCCTGGCTTTCGTTCTGGCCTGATTTACTCCGGCCGGGCTGTTGTACCGGCCTGAAATCCGTTTGCGGCCGCATATTGCGGTCTCTGGCCGGATCGTAGCCATGCACCCTATTCGAAACGGCCCGCCAGCGCCAACGCCTGTCGCAAAATCGACAAGAATTCCAAGAGATTTACGGTCGCTTTCGTTTTGCGGGAAGTCGCAAATCAGCTATGGACAACCGGCCCGTGCGGGTTAGGTATTGACGCGATATTTTTAAGCTGCCGCGATAGTTGTAGCCGGCAAGGAGCCTGAGAAAAAATGGCCGACGACGAGATCATCCTTTCGGAACTCTCCGACGACGAGTTGGTGCAGCAGATGCACGACGATCTTTATGACGGGTTGAAGGAAGAAATCGAGGAAGGCACCAATATCCTTCTCGAGCGCGGCTGGGCGCCTTACAAGGTGTTGACCGAGGCTCTGGTCGAGGGCATGCGTATCGTCGGCGAGGATTTCCGCGACGGCATCCTGTTCGTTCCCGAAGTGCTGCTGTCGGCCAACGCGATGAAGGCCGGCATGTTCATCCTGCGTCCGCTGCTTGTCGCCACAGGCGCGCCGAAGCAGGGCAAGATGGTGATCGGCACCGTCAAGGGCGACATCCACGACATCGGCAAGAACCTGGTCGGCATGATGATGGAAGGCGCCGGCTTCGATGTCATCGACCTCGGCATCAACAATGCGGTCGAAAAATATCTCGATGCCATCGAAAAGCACCAGCCCGACATCATCGGCATGTCGGCCCTGCTGACGACGACCATGCCTTACATGAAGGTCGTCATCGATACGATGAAGGAAAAAGGCATTCGCGACGACTATGTCGTACTGGTCGGCGGCGCACCGCTCAACGAGGAATTCGGCAAAGCCGTCGGCGCCGACGCCTATTGCCGCGACGCCGCGGTGGCAGTCGAGACCGCCAAGGACTTCATGAAGCGCAAGCACAACGTCCGCGCTTCGGCCTGAGCCAATAAGTCCGGCACGAACAAGAAAAGCCGCGCCTTGCAGTGCGGCTTTTTTATTCCCAAATGTTGAGAGCCGTGCGGATCAGGGTTTCTTGACGGTATCGTCAACTGCCTTCGCAGTGGATTTGATATCCTTACCGACGCCGCGCACCGTGTTGGCGCAGGCCGAAACAGCCAAGGCGCAGGCGAGAATAGCGATTGGCGCGACGCGGAACAATTTCATGAATGGTGTCTCCCTCAGCATATAAATTCGCTGGACAGCAACGAAGATCGATTAGACTGGTTCCATGACTACCGCGCGAAAACAACAATCCGATCAAGGCGACAGGCTGCTCGTCATCGCCTGCGGGATGATCGCGCGCGAAGTTTTGGCGGTCAAGGAGCAGCTCGGGCTCGACCATCTCGACCTGACCTGCCTGCCGGCGGAGTTCCATTTCTATCCGGACCGCATCGCGCCGGCCATGGACAAGGCTATCGAGAAGGCCAAGACCGACGGCTACAGACACATCTTCGTCGGCTATGCCGATTGCGGCACGGGTGGCCTGCTCGATCGGATCTGCGAGAAGCATGGCGTCGAGCGCATGGCCGGGCCGCATTGCTTTGCTTTCTACCAGGGCATGGATGCCTATGCGAAGGTCGCCGATGACGACATGATGTCGTTCTACATGACCGACTTCCTCTGCCGGCAATTCGATGCCTTCTTCATGAAGCCGCTCGGCCTCGACAAGCACCCGGAGCTGATCAAGGACTATTTCGGCAACTACGAGAAGCTGATCTATATCGCTCAGACCAACGACCCGGAACTCGACAAGGTCGCCGAAAAGGCGGCGAAAATGCTCGGCCTCGCCTATGAGCGCCGCTCGACCGGCTATGGTGACCTGACGAAGGAACTGGCCAGCGCCTCAGCACATTCGTAAAAGAAATAGCGTCCTCTAAGCGTTTGCCGGAGGCTGCCGTTCATTTTCGCCCACCGATTCACCGATCCGATATGACATCGATAATGCGCCCGGTTTCAAGGCGGATCGGTCCCCGCGCGGTTGGATCTTTAAGCAATATTTCGGCAAGCATTGCATCGACATTGTCAAAATTACTTTGCAGAATTGACGGATCACTTAGCTCCCAATACGCCCCTTCATCGACGACATTGAGACTGGAGAACAAGCGAGTAATTTCGCGAAGAAAGCTGATGATCTCGATATGAGCGCCTGCACCTGAAAACTGAGTTTTACAGTGTTGTTGAACGAAGAGGTGCTTGTCGAACTCAAGCCGCAGCGGTTCCGAATTGGGATGCGGTTGAAGCTCTATTCCAAACACAGGGCCAATATAGTCCACGTTTCGTTCATCAATGACTCGATTGAGCGTCTTCTCGCGCTCATCGATCTCGCGCACCGGCCAGTCTCGCGCAATGGCGAACGCCTTGGCTTCGTGCAGCAAAGCAGCATATTGCTCGTGACCCCGTAACTGTCCTTCAAAGTAGATTGTTACTCCCAACTACCTCTCCCAGTGACGCGCATTCCTGACGAATACCCGCGCTCTTATTCCGCCACAAGCCGGGCGAGCACATCGGCAAAGCTCGTCTTGCAGATGAAACCCAGCCGCTTCCTGCGCCCGCGACGCATCATAGACCCGGTCGATCGACGAAAACATCGTCCAGCCTTTCTTCGCGTAGAGCGCCGGATAATCCGGAAAATAGCGCGCCACGACCGACGGCGCGTCGGCGATCAAGGCCGCGCAATCTTCGGGCTGGAAAGGCGTCGGTGCCGAGATGATGAAAGTGTCGAAGCCCAATTGCGGCGCTTTCTCCAGGGCAGCGATGTGGGCGTCGGCTGCGTCCTCCACCGTCAGCCGGCGGAACAACAGCTCATTGGCCTTGGTGTTGGCATCCGACTGTTCGATCACGTGCGCCATGTCGTCCGCCTCGGGAAAAAACCGGGCGGTGCGCAACACGATCACCGGCAGGCCGAACTGCAAATGATAGAGCCGGCAGAGCTGTTCGGCTGAAAGCTTGGTGACGCCGTAGATGTTGCGCGGTTCAGGCGACATGTCTTCCGTCAGCCATGCCGCCTTGCGCGTCCCGCCGGTGAAGCCGGCGCGAATGGTTTGGGAAATCATCAGCGACGTCGTCGACGTGAACACGAAACGCTGAACGCCGAATGCTGCCGCCGCGTCGAGCAGGTTGAGCGTGCCGCGCACATTCGTCTCGACGAAATCCTCGTTGCGATAACGTTCGATGTCAGGCTTGTGCAGCGCGCCGCTATGGATGATGGCCTCGACGCGGTTCCCCTCGACCGCCCTCATGACCAGGTCGCGATCGGCCACTGAGCCGACGATCGGCGTTTCCGAAGACGGAACGGGATCGAGGCCGGTGACGTCATGGCCAAGAGCCCGCAGGCGCGGCGCCAAGGCGCTGCCCAGCCAACCGGACGATCCCGTCAGCAAGATCCGCATTCTTTCCACCTCGTTTCTGCTGTCGATGCTCAGGCACGGATGACAGAACGCGGCGAAACATTAAGGTATGCGCCAGACAAGAAAACAGCCTGCTCCAGCCATCAAAAAGGAAACGCCACCGATGATCGCTCGCCTCATGTTTGCCGCAGCAACTGTCCTCTGCTTGACCATGCCCGCGTTCGCCGATGGCGAGGTGCAGACGCTGATAACGGCTGCCGACAAGGCGCGGCTCAACAAATATGGCGAGACGCGCAAGGCAGCGCTTGACGAGGCGAAGGCCGGCGATCCCGCCGAGGTCAAGCAGCTCGACGCTTTGCTGGCAAAGCCGCTGGTTCCCTTCTCTGACAGGGACCTGACCGGCAAATGGCAATGCCGCACCATCAAGGCCGGCGGATTGAGCCCGCTCGTCATCTATGGCTGGTTCAAATGCGAGGTGAGCGACGACGGTTCTGGCTGGAGACTGGAAAAGATCACCGGCTCGCAACGCACCAAGGGCCGCTTCTTCGACGATGGCGAGAAACGCGCGATCTATCTCGGTTCCTTCCACGTCAACGACGATCCGGCAAAGCCCTACGGCAGCGGCCCGGAAAGCGATCAGGTCGGCTATGCCTTCCGCAACAGCGCCAGTGAATGGCGCATCGAGTTCCCGGCGCCCTATTACGAATCGAAGCTCGATATCCTCGAATTCAAGCGCTGAGCCCGATCACCAGGGGTTAACCCGGTCAGCCTAGCATTCGCGCGCAAAGAACAGGTTCTTTGCGGGGAGTCGCAGAGCATGGCACTGTCGAAAACAAACCAACGGCCGATCGTCGTCGTCACCGAAGGCGGCCCGCATATCTGGGCGATCGTCAACGCCCTCGCCGATCAACTCGGCCCGGTCAGCGTCATCCTCGAAGCTCCTGAATCCAAAAAGCAATTGCTCCTCGCGCGGGCGCGGCGGCAAGGCTGGACCTCGGCCATCGGTCAACTCGGCACGATGGTGCTGACGCGCCTCGGCAAGCGCTTCTTCGCCGGCCACGCAGCACGGCTTGCCGCCGGGCAGAAGCTGCAAACCGAACCGAAGCCTGGGCAAAAGATCATTTATGTCTCGTCGGCCAACGCGCCGGAGTGCCTGCAGGCGATTGCGGAAATCCAGCCGGGTGTGGTGCTGCTCGCCGGCTGCCGCTTGCTGTCGCGGCAGACGCTGGCGAAAATCCCTTGCCCGGTCCTCAACTACCATGCCGGCATCGCCCCGAAATATCGTGGCATGAACGGCGGTTACTGGGCGCTGGCTTCAGGCGATGCGGAGAACTTCGGCACCACCGTGCATCTGGTCGCCGCCGGGGTCGACACTGGCGGCGTGCTGCGGCAGACGCGTGGCAAACCGCAGCCCGGCGACACAGTTTCGAGCTACGCGTTGCGGCAGGCGGCCTTCTCGCGCGACATCTGCGTCGAAGCGGTCAGGGATGCGCTGGCCGGCAAGCTCGGCACGGTGGATCCCGGCCTACCTTCGACACAATGGTATCATCCGACGATATGGTTTTATCTCTGGACGGGGATAAGGAACGGCGTCTGGTGACGCGCCGATTTACCGGACAGCCACCCGCCACTAACATTGCATCATGAGCGACATCGACCACCGCACCATCATTGCCGGCCTTTCGGTCGAGGACCGTCGCGACCTCACCGCCAGGGTTGACCGGCCAGGCATTGTCCGGCTGGCGGTCCATGCCGGGCTGGTTATCCTGCTAGGCGCGCTGATCGCCGCTCGCATCCCGTTCTGGCCCGCGCTCGTCTTGCCGCAGGGAATCCTGATCGTCTTCTTCTTCACGCCGTTGCACGAGACCATCCATGAAACTGCGTTCAGAACGGCGCGGCTCAATCGCACCATCGCCGCCGTGGCCGGCTTCCTTATCCTGCTGCCGCCGGCATGGTTCCGCTATTTCCATTTCGCCCATCACCGCCATACGCACGACCCGGACAACGACCCCGAACTGATGGCCCCGAAGCCGGAGACCATCAGCCAATATCTGCGCTATCTGTCAGGCGCCCCCTATTGGATCGCCATGGGCCGTGTGATCGCAACCAATGCGGCGGGCCGCAACCGCGACGGCTTTGTGCCGGAAAAGCGCCGCGGCAAGGTGGTTGCCGAAGCACGGCAGTTCCTGATCGGCTATGCGGCATTGCTGGCCGCATCGCTCGCCGCGCAGTCGGCGCTGCTGTTGTGGGTCTGGATCGTGCCGGTGCTGGTCGGACAGCCGTTTTTGCGTGCCTACCTGCTGGCCGAGCACGCGTTGTGCCCACATGTCGCCAACATGCTCGAGAACACCCGCACCACCTTCACCACAAGGCTGGTGCGCTTCGTGGCTTGGAATATGCCGTACCATTCCGAGCACCATTCCTATCCGGCCGTTCCCTTCCACCGCCTGCCGCGCTTCCATGACATCGTCGCGGAGCATTTACGCACGACCGAACGAGGTTACGTGCGCTTCCACAGGAAGCTGGTCGGCAGCTACGATGGCCGCGCCGGCTGACCAGTGCTGGAAGAAACTCCGCTTTCAACCGCGGCCGTCGATTGCGTCGCTTTTGAAGGCCCCCGCGTCGTCCCATAACAAGCAGCCCAACAGCGCTTCCGGCAATGCTCGAAACCACTGCATTGGCCAAAAGATCGGAATCGATCTTCGGAGAGCACGATGCAGCGGAGTTAAGTGGTAGAGCATCGTTTGTGAGTCGATTGGACGCACGGCGCTCTGCAGGAGCAGGAATTCATGGCCGATCTGATCGTCGTCTACTGGCGCGACATCCCCGCCCAGGTCATCGTCAAAAAGGGCCGGCAGAACGCCAAGCGCGAACTGCCGCTGCGCTTCACCGAGGCGATCGACATGTGCGCCATGCGCACCGGCGCCGGCGGCACCGACGACTATCTTGCCGAATGGCGCAAGGCAGAACCCATTCCGGTCAGTGACGATCTTGAAGCCGAGGCCGAGAAGGCTCTTCAGGAACTTGATGCGAAATACGACCGTGAGCGGCTGGTCGCTCTGGTCAAGGCGGGCGGCAAAGAAAATGTCTGATCCCCAATCAATGCCGGCGACGACGGCTCAAGCCGGCGTGACCCAGGCGACCATCGTCAAGAAGGCGGCGCCGAAATCCGACTACAAGCCGGCCGACGTGTCGCCGCAGCGGCGTGCGCAGCGCTCTTTCGCGGTGCGCCTTTGGTCTGTGCGGCATTCGCGGCTGCTCGAATGGTTCTACGGCAAATTCGCCGACATGTTCCTGCTCCTCCATCCGCTGTGGAAGGGCATCGGCTACAGCCGTGTCGAAGGGCCTGTGAAATTCGTCGAAAAGCGCGTCAAGGGATTCATGTTCGACTGCCGCATGTGCGGCCAGTGCATTCTTTCTTCGACCGGCATGTCGTGCCCAATGAACTGCCCCAAGCAATTGCGCAACGGCCCTTGCGGCGGTGTCCGCGCCAACGGCAATTGCGAGGTCGAGCCTGACATGCCTTGCGTCTGGGTCAAAGCCTGGGAAGGCTCGCGGAACATGGTGCATGGCGACAAGATTTTGGAAGTGCAGAAGCCGGTGGATCAGTCCTTGCGCGAAACTTCCGCCTGGCTGCGGGTCACCGCGCAGGCCGCGGCCGCCCGCAATGCGGCCCGGAATACTACGAAGACCGGAGCATCGGCATGATCGGCCGTCAGCCAGACGAGAATCCGGCCGGCATCCATTTGCCGCTCGATCCCCTGCCCGGCCACACCTCGCGTGGCCGGCTGGAACGCGTCCTCAGGCGCGGCGAGTTCGCAGTGACGACCGAGCTCAATCCGCCCGACAGCGCCGATCCGGAAGACGTCTACAACCGCGCCAGGATTTTCGACGGCTGGGTCGACGCCATCAATGCCGTCGACGCTTCCGGCGCCAACTGCCACATGTCGTCGGTCGGCATCTGCGCGCTGCTGACCCGCATGGGCTATGCCCCGATCATGCAGATCGCCTGCCGCGACCGGAACCGCATCGCCATCCAGGGCGACGTGCTTGGGGGTGCTGCGATGGGCGTCGCCAACATGCTGTGCCTGACCGGCGACGGCGTGCAGGCCGGCGACCAGCCCGGCGCCAAGCCGGTGTTCGATCTCGACTGCATGTCGCTGCTCGAAACCTGCCGCGTTATGCGCGATAACGGCAAATTCCTGTCCGGCCGCAAACTCACGACCCCGCCGCAGCTTTTCCTTGGCGCGGCGATCAACCCGTTTGCGCCGCCGATCGATTTCCGGCCCTATCGGCTGGGCAAGAAGATCGCCGCCGGGGCACAGTTCGTGCAGAGCCAGTACTGCTTCGACGTACCGATGTTCCGCACCTACATGCAGAAGGTCCGCGATCTCGGCTATACCGAGAAATGTTTCATCCTGTGCGGCGTCGGGCCGCTGGCCTCGGCCAAGACGGCCAAATGGATCCGCTCCAACGTACCGGGCATTCACATTCCCGATCAGATCGTCAAGCGCCTGGAAGGCGCTCAGGATCAGAAGAAGGAAGGCAAGCAGCTCTGCATCGACATCATCAATGAGGTGAAGGAAATTCCCGGTGTGTCCGGCGTCCATGTGATGGCCTATCGCCAGGAAGAATACGTCGCTGAGATCGTCGACGAATCTGGCGTGCTGAAGGGTCGCCGGCCGTGGAAACGCGAAATCCGCCGCGACGACCAGCTCGTTGCCGACCGGCTCGACCACATACTGCATGACGACCTCACCGAAACCCAGGTCGACATGGTCAAGACCGCGCATTGACAGCGCGAATCGTCAGCATTCGCTTGATCAGAAACAGATAACGATATAAAGAACTCTTTATATCACGATGGAGAGATTTCATGACCCGCACTATCGTCGCCTCGGCGACACGAGAAATCATCATCGGCTTCGATCAGCCCTTCTGCGTGATCGGCGAGCGCATCAATCCGACCGGCCGCAAAAAGCTGGCCGCCGAAATGATCGCCGGCAATTTTGAGACCGTCATCAAGGATGCGCTGGAGCAGGCCGCCTGTGGGGCGACCATGCTCGACGTCAATGCCGGCGTCACTGCAGTCGATCCCAACGCCACCGAGCCGGCGCTGCTGGTGCAGACGCTGGAGATCGTGCAAGGCCTGGTCGACCTGCCGTTGTCGATCGACTCCTCCGTGACTGCGGCAATCGAAGCGGCGCTGAAGGTCGCCAAGGGCCGGCCGCTGGTCAATTCTGTCACCGGCGAGGAGGAAAAGCTCGAAGCCATCCTGCCGTTGATCAAGAAATACAACGTTCCTGTCGTGGCCATTTCCAACGACGAGACCGGTATTTCGATGGACCCCGATGTGCGCTTCGCCGTCGCCAAGAAGATCGTTCAGCGCTGTGCCGACTTCGGCATTCCGGCGCATGATGTGGTCGTCGACCCCCTGGTCATGCCGATCGGCGCGCTGGGCGATGCCGGCCGCCAGGTATTTGCCCTGCTACGCCGGCTGCGCGAGGAGCTCAAGGTCAACACCACCTGCGGCCTCTCCAACATCTCGTTCGGCCTGCCGCACCGTCATGGCATCAACGCCGCCTTCATCCCGATGGTGATCGGCGCCGGCATGACCTCGGCGATCATGAACCCGGTGCGGCCGCAGGAAATGGAAGCGGTGCGTGGCGCCAACGTGCTGAACGGCACCGACGAGAACTGCACCAATTGGATCAGGACCTACAAGGACTACAAGCCTGCTGAAGGCGGCCAAGCCGTTGCCGCCCGGACGCAGGTCAACGCGCCGGGCGATGGCAATGGCAATGGCGGACGCAGGCGCGGCGGCCGCGAAGCGCGTATGGCCCGGGGTTGAGCCAGGTCTTGGCCGACACGATATGGGGCCTAGGACTGGGGAGGAACCGAGACATAGCGGCATCGCTGCCGTAGCCAAGACCCGAGCTGCGTAGAAAGTAAAGTCTGGAACGTATGAACTCTCCCGTCAACATCACCGATCCGCTCGTGCTGTTCATGCCGTCGGGCAAGCGCGGCCGGTTTCCGGTCGGCACGCCGGTTCTGGACGCCGCGCGCCAACTCGGTGTCTATGTCGAGAGCGTGTGCGGCGGGCGTGCCACTTGCGGGCGTTGCCAGATCGAGGTGCAGGAAGGCAATTTCGCCAAGCACAAGATCGTTTCCTCCAACGATCACCTCTCGCCCAAGGGCGCCAAGGAAGAGCGCTACGAGCGCGTACGCGGCCTGCCCGAGCGCCGCCGGCTGTCCTGCTCGGCGCAGATTCTCGGCGATCTCGTCGTCGACGTGCCGCAGGACACCGTCATCAACGCGCAGACCATTCGCAAGGACGCCGACACCAGGGTCATCGCCCGCGATGCGGCAATCCGCATGTGCTATGTCGAGATCGAAGAACCCGACATGCACAAGCCGCTCGGCGACCTCGACCGTCTGAAGATCGCGCTGATGAAGGACTGGGGCCTCAAGAGCCTCGATTTCGATTTCCATCTGTTGCCGCAGGTGCAAGGCATTTTGCGCAAAGGCAACTGGACCGCGACCGCCGCCATCCACAAGGACACCGACAGCGAGACCGCACGGGTCATCGCTTTGTGGCCCGGCCTCAAGAACGAGGCGTACGGACTTGCCTGCGATATCGGCTCGACCACGATCGCCATGCATCTGGTGTCGTTGCTGTCGGGCCGCGTCGCCGCCTCGTCGGGCACATCCAATCCGCAGATCCGCTTCGGCGAGGATCTGATGAGCCGTGTCTCGTACGTGATGATGAACCCGGACGGCCGCGAAGGCATGACGGTCGCCGTGCGCGAGGCCATTTCGGGGCTTGTGGACAAGGTCTGCACCGAAGGCAACGTCCAGCGCAACGACATCCTGGATTCCGTGTTCGTCGGCAATCCGATCATGCACCATCTGTTCCTCGGCATCGATCCGACCGAGCTCGGCGGCGCCCCCTTCGCGCTAGCCGTCTCCGGCGCCGTGCACATCAAGGCATCGGATATCGGTTTGAAGCTCAACCAGGGCGCCAGGCTCTATATGCTTCCTTGCATTGCCGGCCATGTCGGCGCGGACGCTGCCGCAGTGACGCTGTCGGAAGGGCCGCACCGCCAGGACGAGATGATGCTGATCGTCGATGTCGGCACCAATGCCGAGATCGTGCTCGGCAATCGCCAGCGGGTCGTGGCGGCCTCATCGCCAACTGGCCCGGCCTTCGAAGGTGCGGAAATCTCCGGTGGCCAGCGCGCCGCACCGGGTGCCATCGAGCGCGTCCGCATCGATCCTGAAACGCTGGAACCGAAATACCGCGTCATCGGCTCGGAACTCTGGTCCGACGAGCCGGGCTTCCTCGACAGTGTGCAGGCGACCGGCGTCACCGGTATTTGCGGCTCCGGCATCATCGAGGTGGTCGCCGAGATGTATCTCGCCGGCATCATCTCCGAGGACGGCGTCGTCGATGGATCGCTGAGCGGCCACTCGCCCCGCGTCGTCGCCAATGGCCGCACCTTCTCCTATGTGCTGAAGGAAGGCGAGCCCAAGATCACCATCACCCAGACTGATGTGCGCGCTATCCAGCTAGCCAAGGCCGCCCTTTATGCCGGCACCAAGCTTTTGATGGAAAAACAGCACACCGATCATGTCGACCGCATCCACTTCGCCGGCGCATTCGGCTCGTTCATCGACCCGAAATACGCAATGGTGCTGGGCCTGATTCCGGATTGCGACCTCGACAAGGTCTCGGCCGTTGGCAATGCGGCCGGCGCCGGCGCCCGCATGGCGCTGTTGAACCGTGGCTATCGCCGCGAGATCGAGGAAACCGTTAGCAAGATCGAGAAGATCGAGACGGCGCTGGAGCCGAAATTCCAGGAACATTTCGTTTATGCCATGGCGCTCCCGAACAAGATCGACCCGTTTCCCAAGCTGTCGGCGGCGGTGAAACTGCCGCCGCGCAAGACGGTGAGCGAAGACGGCATTGCCGGCGACGCTGCCCCGCGGCGGCGTTCGCGCGAAGGCCATGCCGCGCGGCGCGGGCGGGGATGACTCGCCTCCGCCAGGCTGTCAGACCTTCCATTTTCATTTGTATGCAAATGTTTCCAGATCGCGCCGATCTGGAAACGAAATCGCGTTTTCGTGAAATCCGCCAGATACATAGGCGGAGCATTTAACCGGCATCGAACGGCCGGCGGAAACAGTTTTCGGCCACCGCAACGCTCCAAGGAGATCAAGATGTCGATGTTCGAAAGCTTCGGCCGCTATGGTGCGGCCTTCAAGAAAACACGCGAAGCGCGCAAGTCGCTGCGCATCCTCAACAGCTTGCCGCCTGAGATCCAAAAGGACATTGGCTGGCCGGTGTCGCCGCGTTCGAGCGAAAGGCAGCTTTCGGTCGGATGGGGCACGCAGCGCGGATGAAATTCATCGACAAATGCAAGCTGCTCGGTATTCGCCGGAGCCGCAATGCGGCTCCGGCTGCACCCAACAATTGGCTGCGCGCCGCGTTGCTGCCGCGGCGTTGAGCTGCACCGGTAGGCCAGAGACTTCATGGCCGGACGCTTTGTCGACAGCTGGGATCAAACGACCGTGTTGAGATTGCATCAATCTTGACTTTTTTGGTGGCGACACAATCTTCGAAATAGTCGGGGGTTCTCTTAGTCGGCTCAGCCGAAGTCCGTGTATCTGCATGCCCAGTCTCAAAAGCCACGTCGTGTCGTTCGTCCTCAGGTACAGCCGCAAGAAGGCGTTTTCCAGCCCCGAGAACCTGCAGCGCTGGATCGCCTATGCGCGCAGGACGGAAAACCATCAGCCGCCTGCGTCGCTGTGGTCACGCCTGGAGATCACAACCCGCACGATCAACGGCTTTCCCGTCTACGAGATCGCTCCCCAGGCTGGTGAGCGGAGGCGGATTCTCTACCTGCACGGCGGCGCTTACGTCTTTGAAATCACACCCTATCATTGGCGGCTGATCGCCGACATGGCCGACCGCCTCGGGTTCGGTATCACCGTGCCGATCTATCCCATTGCTCCCGAACACGATTTTCACGCCATGTTCGGCATGGTCGGCGCCGTCTACCGCCAGATGTTCGGCGAAACCAGGGCGAATGATATCATCTTCATGGGCGATTCCGCCGGCGGAAACATGGCCGTCGTGCTGACCATGATGGCTGCGCAAGACGGCCTGCCCTTGCCATCACGCCACGTGCTGATTTCGCCCGGTCTCGACGTGTCGCTCGCCAACCCAGAAATGTATGAGGCCGAACGCAACGATCCGTGGCTGGGCATTGCCGGCGGCCGCGAGGCGATCCGGCTTTACAGCGCCGGCATCGATCCCACCGACTGGCGCATCAGCCCGGTTTACGGCGACCTGTCGGTGCTGCCCAAAACGCTGCTGCTGACCGGTTCACGCGATCTGCTCACCCCCGACAATCTGATTTTCGCGGAAAAGGCACGCGCGGCCGGCGTCGAAATTGAGGTCGTCCACGAGCAAGGCATGTTCCATGTCTGGCCGTTGATCGACATGCCGGAGGCGCGTCGCGCGCGGGACAGCATAGTGGCCTTCTTGACCAACGAAACTGACAGTTATCATGCCAAGGCAGGAGAGTTGTCGCTGCAAAGGGCAGACCGCGACGGAACGCCTCGCGATCTGGTTGCGCCGCTCAGGTCGTAGTTGGCTCAGAACTTCCCAGTTTCCCTGAACATCTCAAACGTCGCGCGGATATGGTCGGCGACTGCCTTCACTGGAGCGCTGGCGTCCGGCGTCACCACCATGGCCAGATTGTAGGTGCCGATGTCAGGCATGCCGTCCTTCGGGCACAGCTCGACCATATCGCTGCCGAGGAACGATTTCGGCAGCGGCGCGACTGCAAGATCCGCCATGATCGCGGCGCGCTGGCCGGCCGTGTGTGCGCTCATATAGGCGATACGGTAGTTGCGGCCCTCGCGGCCAAGCGCCTCCAATGCCCCTGCCCGCCAGGCACAGCCCTCTTCCCACAATGAGACCGGCAGCGGCTCACGCAGATGCGCGCAACCGCCCTTGGCACCGGCCCAGACGATCGGCTCGGTGAGCAGCACTTCGGCGCCGATCGCGCTGGTCTTGTACGAGTTGGTGAGCAACGTGATGTCGAGCGCCCGGTCGTCCATGCGCCGGCGCAGATTGACGCTCTGGTCGATGGTGACGTCGACCGCGATAGATGGATGCGATTGTGCGAACCGCTTCAGCACATGCGGCAGCACACGTTCGCCGTAATCGTCCGGCGAGCCGAGCCGCACCACGCCGACAATGTCTGGAATGATGAACTTCGACACCACCTCGCGATTGATCGACAGCAGCCGGCGCGCATAGCCGAGCAGCATCTCGCCATCGGTGGTCAGCGTCACCGAACGGGCGTCGCGCGCGAACACCGAGCGGCCGAGAATGTCCTCCAGCTTCTTGATCTGCATCGAGACGGCCGACGGCGTGCGGAAGACCGCATTGGCCGCAGTGGTGAAGCTGCCGGTCTCGGCGATTGCGACGAAAGTGCGCAGAACATCGAGATCGAGCAGCGGCAGCGGATGATTGAGTGGGGCGTTCATGGCAAGCGGCCTTCAATTTTTCTGATGCAAACCATCATTCCATTTCGTTTGATTGAACATCAGTTTGGGAGGATAGTCAACTCGGTCGGAGGCAGGACGCATCGAAGTGGTCCCGAAACAACCATGACACGGACCTGCAATCGACACGAAATGAAGCTGAAACAAAGCCGGTGTACCGCCTGACGCTGCAAGCGCCGGGACGACCCGGCCCAACGCGAAGGAGAATGAGATGTCTATCCTGTCATCCATCGGTCGGATCGCGACCGAGTTCAGCGAGGCCCGTGCCCGCTACCAGACGGAACGCGCCATCCGCGCGCTGCCGATTGAACTGCAGAAGGATATCGGCTGGCCCGAAGCTGCCGATGCCAAGGCCGGCACTCGCCATGGTGTGGGATCGTGGGCTGGAGCAAAGTAAACCGTGTGTATCAACAGCTGAAGGCCTGCCGCGCAGATCAGCCCGGCAGGCCTTTTTGTTTGTACTCCAATGATTTTCCCGAGCCATGTCGCCGTCGCATGCCGCATATGAGCAAGTCGCATAGCAGCCCGCACTGGCAATCAACGCATTGTAAATAATCGAAAATCCTGGGCAGAATGCCCAAATTTGTCGCATTCCGTGTCGCTTTTCATATCAAGTGCTTCGCTTTTGCGATTTAGTTTCCCCTCACGTAAGCCTATATCATCATCAACAAACGAGCTGCCCCACTCCATCAAGCGAAGGCGACCCGTCTGAGCAACCGAATGGAGATGATCATGAAGCTTTTTGCCCGCCTCTTTGCCCGTCGCGAAATGAACCTGACGACCGCGCTCGAGCGCCAGCGCCTGGCCAACACCATGCCTGGCCAGACCGGTGCCATGGCTGCCGCGCGCCTCGGCTTCGTCGCCTGAGACGCGGCAATCCCGGCGGAAGCAGCCTAGCGCTGCTTCGAAGTCGATCCAGCGCCGCTTCGGTTTTGCCGAGGCGGCGTTTTTCGTGTGCGCAGACTGCGTAGGCTCGTTTGGTCGATCCGGCGGCATGTTGCGTCCTTCGCCGCATAGCGATCGCCCATTTGCGACCCGTGTCGCAAATAAAGTCGCTCCGTTGCCATCTAGCCAATTGACAGGAAACGTCTTTCCTGATGTCGCTGTGCTAATCGCGACATCCTGTTCGCGCCATTGCAGCGTGAGGATCTACCCGTGAACGTCGTAAAGCACCCGATCCGGCGATCGTTCGTATTCTTCCTGGTCCCCGATTTCACCATGATCGCCTTCGCGACGGCGCTCGACCCGTTGCGTTCGGCCAACCGCATGCTCGGCTATGAAGCCTATCGCTGGCGGCTCGCCAGCATCGACGGCAAGCCGGTGCGCGCCTCGAACGGCGTCGAATGCGCCGTCAACACCTCGCTGGAGGAAGAGCGCAAGAAAATGTCCGGACCGGACCGGCCGAACATGGCCATCGTCTGCAGCGGCATCAATGTCGAGCGCTACCAGAACAAATCGGCCTTTGCCTGGTTGCGCGAGGAGTACAATCGCGGCGTTGCCGTCGGCGGCCTGTGCACCGGCGCGCATATCCTGGCCGCCGCAGGCCTGCTGTCCAACAAGCGCTGCGCCATCCATTGGGAGAACCTGCCGGGCTTTTCCGAGGCGTTCCCCAAGGCCAATGTCTTCGCCGACCTCTTCGAGATCGACCAGAACATCTACACCTGCGCCGGCGGCACCGCCGCGCTCGACATGATGCTGAAGCTGATCGGCGACGATTTCGACGAAAGCCTCGTCAACCGCGTCTGCGAGCAGGTGCTGACTGATCGCGTGCGCAGCCCGACCGACCGCCAGCGCCTGCCGCTGCGCGCCCGCCTTGGCGTGCAGAATTCCAAGGTTCTGGCTATTATCGAGCTGATGGAAGCCAATCTCTCCGAGCCGCTCTCGCTGATCGAGGTCGCTGATCATGTCGACCTGTCGCGCCGGCAGATTGAGCGCCTGTTCCGCACCGAGATGGGGCGCTCCCCTGCCCGTTACTATCTGGAGATCCGCCTCGACCGCGCCCGGCACCTGCTGATCCAGTCGTCGTTGCCGGTGGTCGAAGTGGCGGTCGCCTGCGGCTTTGTTTCCGCCTCGCATTTCTCCAAATGCTATCGCGAGTTGTACGCCCGCTCGCCGCAACAGGAACGCGTCGATCGCAAGCAATTGCTGGCGGCTTGATCTGGCAAATCAGCAGAGGACCGGCGAAGTGTGATATTCCCGCATCGAGAGATGTCGCATGACCACGAGTTCGAGCCTATCCCAAAAACCGGCCGACCCGCACAGCTTCCGCCTCGATGCAGAAAAATGGGCCGCGTTCATGGCGGCACTGGACGCCCCTACGCGCGACCTTCCACGTCTAAAGCGCCTGTTGAGCGAACCGAGCATCTTTTCCGGTCGCGGTCGAGTGTAGGTTGCGGCGACTATACCTGCGCCGTGCGCATAGCCTCGACGCGGATGTCTTCCGTCAGCCGCGCTTTCAGCGCCGAGAATTCCGGGCTGGTCTTCAGCGTGTAGTGGCGCGGATGCGGCAGGTCGACGGCAACGTCCGATTTGATGCGGCCCGGCCGTGCCGTCATCACGACCACGCGCGACGCCATGAAGATCGCCTCCTCGATGTCGTGGGTGACGAACAGCACCGTTTTTTGCCGGCGCTCCCAGATGCCGAGAAGCAGTTCCTGCATCAGCCCGCGGGTCTGGTTGTCAAGCGCGCCGAACGGCTCGTCGAGCAGCAGGATCTCCGGATCGTTGGCCAGTGCCCGGGCAATCGCGGTGCGCTGCTGCATGCCGCCGGAAAGCTGCTTCGGCCAATGGTTTTCAAAACCTCTCAGCCCGACGAGATCGACGTAAGAAGCGACGATCTCGCTGCGCTCGTGCTCGGCCATTCCACGTTCGCGCAGGCCGAAGGCGATGTTCTCGGCGACCGTCAGCCACGGAAACAGCGTATAGGACTGGAAAACCATGCCGCGGTCTGGACCGGGCCGGTCCACCACCCTGCCGTCGAGCAGAACACGTCCCCCACTCGGCGCTTCGAGGCCGGCGACGATCCTGAGCAGCGTCGACTTTCCACAGCCGGATGGCCCCAGGATCGTGATGAAGTCGTTGGCGGCGACCGCCAGATCGATCGGCATCAGCGCCTTGACCGGCTGTCCACCGCCGACACCGGCGAAGGTGCGCGAGACGCCTTCGATGAGCAGCTTGCTCACGCCAGGCTCCATGGAAACAGCCAACGGTTGAGCGCCTTGAAGGCGAAATCGGACAACAGCCCGATCAGGCCGATGACGATGATGCCGAAGATGATCTGCCCTGTCGCCAGCCGCGACTGGCTGTTGATGATCATGTAGCCGATGCCCGACGACGAGCCGATCAGCTCGGCGACGATGACATAGGTCCAGGCCCAGCCGAGCACCAGCCGCAGGGTCTCGGCAATCTCCGGCGCATTGGCCGGCATGATCACGCGCCGCACGATGCCGTTGTCGGACGAGCCAAGCGTGTAGGCCGCCTCGACCAGGTCGCGCCGTGTGCCGCCGACCTTGACCGCGATGATCAGGATGATCTGGAACACCGAGCCGACGAAGATCACCAGCAGTTTTTCGAGCTCGCCAACGCCCGCCCACAGGATGAGCAGCGGGATGAAGGCCGATGCCGGCAGATAGCGGGCGAAGGAGACGAACGGCTCCAGGAACGCCTCCACGGGCTTCCAGGCACCCATCAAGATGCCGAGCGGCACGGCAACGATGGCCGCCATCAGGAACCCGCCGAAGACGCGCCAGATGGTGATAAGGATGTCGAGCCAGAAGCGGTCCTCGACCAGCAGCCGCCAGCCGTCTCTCACCATCGACAGCGGATCGGCAAGGAAAATGCGATTGACGTGGCCGCCAAGCGTGATCCACGCCCAGAACGCCACGAACAGCACGAAGAACGAAATGCCGAGCACGGTTCGAATGCCCGGCGAGACCGGATGCAAGGGGCGCGGCATCTTCGACCGTCCTCTGATCTGAATGAAAAAGCGGCGGCGCACGCGCCGCCGCCGGGCGACAATCCTGGCGGTTAGTCGGCGACGGCGCTGGTGTCGGCCAACGTCGAGACGTCAGGAGCTTCCTTGATCAAACCCATCTGCAGCAGAAGCTCGCCAGCGGTCTTGGAAAAGTCCTGGAATTCCTTGGTGAAGAACTGCTTGTTTTCAGCCTTGTCGGCCCATTTCAGGTATTTGGCCGACTCTTCGAATTCCTTGGCCGACTGCTTCACGTCGGCACCCATCGTCTCATAGGATTTCGCCGGATCGCTCTTGATCAGGTCGAGTGCCTCGAAATAGCTGTCGGCAAGCGCCTTGCCCGCATCCGGATTGGCCTTGAGGAACTCCGGCGTGCAGCCGACCGTATCGAGCACCATCGGATAGTCGAGAGTGGTGACAAGGATATGGCCCTGGTCGGACTTTTCGCGCACCGCCGAGATGAACGGCTCATAGGTGACCGCCGCATCGTTCTGGCCGGCGAGAAACGCCTGCGCCGCCGCATCCGGCTCCAGGTTGACGACCGTCACGTCCTTGGTCGACATGCCGTTCTTGTTGAGCACCCAGGCCAGCATGAAATAGGGCGAGGTGCCCGGCGCCGAAGACGCGACCGACTTACCTTTGAGATCGGCGACGGTCTTGATGTCGTTGCGGGCGACGATGCCGTCGGCGCCGTAGGATTTGTCGAGCTGGAATATCTGCTTGGTCGTCACGCCATTGGCGTTCCAGACCAGCCAGGTCTCGACCGTGGTGGCGGCGCATTGCAGGTCGCCGCTGGCGATGGCGAGCGGCCGGCTGGCTTGCGGCACCTTCTTCAAGGTGACGTCGAGGCCGTGCTTTTCGAAGATGCCGGCCTGCTTGGCGAGCGTCAGCGGCGCAAAGCCGGTCCACCCACTGATGCCGATGCTGACCGATGTGGCGGCCATCGCCGGCGCGGACAATCCGACGGCAAGCGTCAAGCTTGCGGCAAGAATTCCGATCCTGTTCATGTCGGTTCCCCTTTAATGTGTTCGGATGCGGAATTGTGTCACAGACGCCCGCAGGCTTGTCAATGAAGCAGATGCTGCACTGCGGTATGTCACCATCGACAGCAAACTCCGCCATCAGCGGCTGTCGTACATCCAGCTGCGGTCGCGCCACATTTTTTCGCCGACTAGGCAGTCGGTGACGGGGATGTCCTGTGCCAGCACCAATGGCGGATGCGCCGCCTCTTCCGCCGCTCGCTGCGGCGAGGCCGGACCGGCAAGCTCCAGCACCAGCTTGCGACGGATGGCCTCCGGAAACTGCGTCCAGTCATTGACCGGGATCATGAAGGAGCCCGGCCCGCCGATGACGCAGTCGCTGTAGTAGCGGTCGAGATTGTTGACATCGTAAGCGCTGCTGAACCCGCCCCTGGTCATCAGCGGCAGGCCGTTGACGGTGATGCCTTGCTTGATCACGGCGTCGCGGGTGATATCGACAGGTGCGCCCTGGTTGTTGGGGCCGTCACCCGAAATGTCGATCACCCGCTTCACGCCCTGGAAGCCGCTTTCAGCAAAGAGATCGCTGGCGAATTCCAGCGCGCCGGAGATCGAGGTGCGCCTGGCACTGGCCGGCGGATGAGCGGAAAGCTGCGCTGCCAGCCGCTCGGCGTCGGCACGATTGGCGATCACCGTCCACGGCACCACGACCTGCTGCCAGGTCGCGCCAGCCCATTCGACATAGGTGACGGCAATCTTGCCATGAGCGCCTTCGCCGATTGCCTGCAGGACATCGTCATGCGTCAGCGCCGCCGCATAGCCATGACGCTGGATTTCGAGCTCGCCCGGCGACATGGACAGCGAAACGTCGACTGCCAGCACCAGTTCGACGTCGACCGGCTCGGCGGCGCGGGAGTTTGCAGTCAGCCATAGCACCGACGCCAGCGCGGCGGCACCCGAGACGAGATGTCTTGCACGGGCAAAACCAGACATGCCGCACGGTAAGCGAAAATCGCCGATCGACAAAGAGAAAAGCCCGGCGGAGAGCCGGGCTCATCCGGTCACATTTTTGCGAACCGCCGGAAAACGAATTTCATTTGTGGATGCGGCGCCCGCCCCGTCCCCGCCATTCCACGGCCTTCTCGACATCCGTCTCGGAGGATGGGTCCGGCTTCGGTTTTCTAGCACCGACCCCGCGCGCTGCCGTCCAGTTCGGCTTGAATGACGGCGGAAGCCACAACAGAATACCTGCAACCGCGGCAGGCAAGATGATCGCAAAACGCAGAATTGAAAGTACGATGCCGCAGATGCCGACGATCTGCGCGGCCCGGCGGACGCCGAAGCGTCTCAGGAACAAATGTCTTGCAATCACGCCGCCATCCAGATCGTAGGCGGGCAGGATGTTGAGAATGATAAGTGACACGTTCAATAATGCGCCAATCCAAAGCGTCCATTCCAGAGGACCGGCCGACCTTGACGGCAGCCACCCGAATGGCCTTTCGGGCGCAACTGGGATGAGTTCTCCAAAAACCAGATAATAGGCCGCATCGAAAAACGCGGCGAGCGCGACGTTCGCCAGGGGACCCGCTATCGCAATCCGCGCCCAGGCCGGCGATGGCGCTGCGGCGCGTTTGAAACGCGTGAGCCCGCCGAAGAGATATAATTCTATCCTGTCGGTGGCGACGCCTTGTCGGCGTCCGATCCAGGCGTGTGCCAGTTCGTGCAGAAATATCGACGCAAACAGAAGCGCTGCAAAGATAGAGGTATGGATCAGTGCATCCTTGGGTCGGCTCGCCCACTCGTTCAGGAAGGGCAGCACAATGGGAATTGCGAAGGTCCAGCTGACGCGAACCGGGATATTCCGGTTCAGTTGAAACACAAGCGTATCGTTTTTTCTGTCCCAGCCGATCCGCCGCAAAGGCACCCCCTAATCGCAGCGCGACGGTAAGCGAGAATCATCGCTCCACAAAGCGAAAAGCCCGACGATGAATCGGGCTTCCGCATTCAGGGTCCTGCTGGCACTGCTCGGCTTGCCTGTGTGGAGAACCGGCAGGCAAGCAACGCTTAGCTGCGCGGATTGAGGTTCTCCGGGTCGTAGAGCGGCCTGTAGCCGACGGCGGCCACTTCGACCGGGTACTTCTCGCCGAAATATTCGACGCTCAGCTTGCGGCCCTCCTGGCAATACGCCCAGGGCAGGTAGGCGAGCGCGATGTTCTTGCCGAGGGTCGGACCATAGGCCACCGAGGTCGTGAAGGAGCGGCGGCCGAGCTCATCGACGAGCGTCTCACCGGTTTGCGGGTCCATCACCGGCATCGTGCCGACCGGATAGCGGAGAACGCCATTGGAATCGGTATTGTCGGTCATGATAAGCGTGCAAAGCATGGCCGGCTGATGCGCCCGGGTGCGATATTCCAGATGCTTTGCCTTGCCACAGAAATCGGCCTCCTTGACTTTCGGACGGGCAAGGTCGGCTTCCAGCAGATTGTATTCGGTCAACAGGTCCGCATTCTGCAGGCGCAGGCTCTTCTCCATGCGGCGGCTGTTGGCATAGGTCTCGACGCCAAAGGCCATCACGCCGGTCGACCGCAGCGCGTCCCAGACAGCTAGGCCGTCGTCGTAGCGCATGTGCAGTTCCCAGCCTTGCTCGCCGACATAGGAGATGCGGAAGGCGGTCACGTCCTTGCCGGCGATCCTGACGGGCTTGATCGCGGCAAAGGGAAAATTCTCCGGCGTCAGCCCATCGGGGTTTTCCACGCACTTGCTCAATGTCGCCCGCGCGTTCGGACCCCAGATGCCGACGGTCACATATCTCTCGGTCACATCGGTGACGCTAACGTCGAAGCCTTTGTCCTCTGCCGTCCGGCGCATGTACTGGAAGTCGCGCGGCCCGGCATCGGCGCCGTCGATGACGCGGCAGCGGCCGGCCATGCGGATGACGGTCAGGTCGGCGCGCACCATGCCTTCCTCGTCGAGGAAATGGGTATAGATGCCCTTGCCTATATTGCCGTCACCGCCGATTTTTGCCGCGCACAGCCATTCCATCAGCGCGACATGGTCCGGGCCTTCCACGTCGTACATGGCGAAATGCGACAGGTTGACGATGCCGCAATCCTCGCTCATCGCGAGATGCTCGGCGTTCGAGACGCGCCAGAAGTGGCGGTTATCCCATTCGTTTTGGCGCACCGGCACCCGGTTGCCGTATTTCTCGAGCAGATGCTCGTTGGCGGCGTAGCCATGGGCGCGCTCCCAGCCGCCGAGTTCCATGAAATAGCCGCCGAGTTCCTTCTCGCGCTCCCAGAAGGGCGAGCGGCGGACATTGCGAGCCTTGGAGAAGGGCTCGCGTGGATGGACCGCTGGGTTGTAGACCTTCATAGCGGTTTCGGTGCAGCGATCCCAGATGAACTGTTCTTTCGTCTGGTGCGGATAGAAACGCGAATAGTCGATGGCGTGGTGGTCGATCGCCGTGCGGCCGTCCGTCATCCAGTCGGCGATGAGCTTGCCCATGCCGGGGCCGTCCTTGACCCAAACCGCCACCGCATACCAGAGGCCCCTGACCTTCTGGCTTTCGCCCATCGAGGGGCCGCCGTCCGCCGTCACCTGCAATAGGCCGTTGAAGGAATGGCTCTCATTGTAGCCCAGCTCGCCCAGGATCGGCGTCAGTTCCATGGCGCGCTCGAGCGGCGCCAGGATCTGCTCCATGTCGAGATCGCGTTGCGACGGCGAAAGCCGCGCCTCGTTTTTCTCGAGAATATCGCGCGGATGGCAGAGTCGCGGATTGGTCTCTTCGTAATAACCCCATTCGATCTGCCCGCCTTCGGCGGTCTTGGGGTCGCCGGTATCGCGCATGTAAGCTGAGTTGCCCTGGTCGCGCAGCAGCGGCCAGCCGATCTCCTTGCCGGTGCCGGCGAACTCGGTGTATGGCCCGAAGAAGGTAAGCGGATGGTCGATCGGCATGACCGGCAGGTCCTCGCCCGCCATTTCCGCGATCAGCCGTCCCCAGATGCCGGTGCAGACCACGACATAGTCGGCCTCGATGGTGCCGCGGTCGGTCACCACGCCCTTGATGCGGCCGTTCTCGATGACGAGCGACCTGGCCGACGTATTGGCAAACGCCCTGAGTTTGCCGGAAGCTTCCGCCTGATCGACAAGCTTGCCGGCGACGGTCTGCGAGCGCGGGATGACGAGGCCGGCGTCGGGATCCCACAGGCCGCCCTGTACCATCTGTTCTTCGATCAGCGGGAATTTTTCCTTGATCTCGGCGGGATCGATCAGGCGGGCGCGTGTGCCGAAGGCCTTCGCCGAGGCGATCTTGCGCTTGATCTCCGCCATGCGGGCGTCGTCGCCGACGCGGGCGACCTCGAGGCCGCCGATGCGCGCGTAGTGACCCATTTTTTCGTAGAAATCGATGGAATAGAGCGTCGTCCAGCACGACAGGAAATCATGGCTGGTCGTGTAGCAGAAGTCGGAAGCGTGCGCCGTCGAGCCGATATCCGTCGGGATGCCCGATTTGTCGATGCCGACAATATCGTCCCATCCGCGCTCGATCAGGTGATGGGCGACCGATGCGCCGACGATGCCGCCCAGCCCGACGATGACGACCTTCGTCTTTTCCGGAAACCCTGCCATTGCCCGCGACTCCAAGATGCTATGCGAGCAGACTATAGGGCGGCGCGGCGCCGCGCTTGCAGCCTGTTTGCGACATCGCCAAAAAAGCCCGCGCCACCAGCCCGTCGAATGCAGTTAGACCTAAGCCTTCGCCCTGCTCGGTACGAAGGCACTGCTAGAGCCCGTCCTGCGCAGCTTCGAAGAAAAATGCATACCTTCATCGCCGATTACCGGAAGCAAATAAAAGGCCGGGCGTTTGCCCGGCCTTCAAAAATCATGGCGTCGACTTTACTTGATGCGCGCGACGCCGCCCGAGATCTCGATCGTCTCCGAACCGGTCAGCGCCTCGAGGTCGCCATTCGGCAAGGTAACAAAACAGCCGCTCGGGCAAAATTCCACGGTTTCGCCAGCGGCCAGCGCCAGCTCGGTCTTGCCGCCGCCTTCCGTCACGATCAGCGTGCGGGTCTCGGCGTCCTTGTTGACCGCGCTGGCGGCATGGGCCGAACCGCCCACGGCCAGAAAAGCGACGGCGGCGACGAGAGACTTCCACATTTTGCAGTATCGGTGTTGCCACCGCCTCTGTTGCATTTCGCAAGGCATTCTCGCCGTTTGCAGGTGAGCTTATATGTAATGCAAGCTGAACGGCAACTGAATGCCGCATTCATGCCGCAATTGGTTTCCGAAGGCTTGAAGGCAAGCTCCAAACAGCTAGTCAGGATCGGGCTTCCGTACCTTGCGTCCCGACTTGGCGAGACGTTTCGCCTCGACCGCCGCTAGGGCTTTTGCTTGTTCCCGCTCGGCGAATTCGACTTCGATCTTGTCGTCGTCGATCGGCCACGCCTCGTGCTTTTTGGTCTCGACGACGGCGCGCGGTGTCGACGGAATTTCGATATGCTGGTCGGCGAACACATCGAAGATGGCAAAGCGGATGTCGTTCTGGACGATATTGCCACTAAGAACGTCTGCCAGGAATACGCGGATCTCGAATTCGAGCGCGGCCGGGCCGAAATTGGAAAACAGCACAAAGGGTTCCGGGTTCTTCAGCACCAGCGGATGGCTGCGTGCGATCTCCAACAGGACGCCATGCACGTGCTTGACGTCGCTGCCATAGGCAACGCCGACCTTGATGTCGACGCGGCCGAGCTTGTTGCGGTGCGTCCAGTTGCCGACCGCATTGTTGATCAGGTTTGAATTGGGCAGGATCACCGATTGCCGTTGGAACGTCTCGATCTCGGTGGCGCGCACGCTGATCTTCTTGACCGTGCCGCTGATGTCGCCGGCGACGATCCAGTCGCCGACCTTGAACGGCCGCTCGGCCAACAGGATCAGGCCCGACACGAAATTCGAGACGACATTCTGCAAGCCGAAACCGATGCCGAGGGACAGGGCGCCGGCGACCAGCGCGAGATTGGAGAGGTCGATACCGGCCGCCGAGATGCCGACCAGTGCCGCGACCGCGACACCGGCATAACCGACCGCCAGCCGGATCGAATTGCGCACGCCGGTGTCGACCCGGCCGCGCGCCATCACCGAGCCGTCGAGCCAGCCCTGGAACCAGCGCGTCAGGAAATAGCCAATGATGAAGACGACGACGCCGGTGAGAATGCCGGTGACCGAGATCGTCACCGAGCCGACGGTGAGGCCGGTCGCCAGCTTGTAGGCCCAGGCCTGGATGTCGCCGGGCTGGAAGCCCCACATCAACAGGATCAGCGGCAGGAACACCAGCACAATCATGATGTTGATGGCGGCGCTGACGACAAGCCCGAGCTGGTCGAGGGCGGCATCTTCGTAGCTTGAATTGGCCGCTAGCCAGCGCCCGATCGAAGTTTTGGCGAAACCACCTTCCTCGCCGATCGCTCGCGCCGACAGGAAGCCGATATAGGCGGTGACCAGGATGGTGCCGGTGACCACGACCTGCAGCGAGACGAAAATTGCAAGGCCGATATAGCCAAGCAGTGCCGATGCGATGGTGAATAGGCCTAGCGCGACGGCGGTGTAGCGCAGCCACGCCGGCCACGGGCGCCAGCTTCCGTCGGGGGCCTTGAACGGCTTCAGCAGGCCCATAAGGATCAGGATGATGCCGACGACGATGGTGGCGATGAAGCTTCTGGCGATGGTCAGCGACAGTGGCGAGCCCATCTTGTCGTTGACGACAGACAGGAAGTTGTTGCTGCCGATGACGACAGCCATGGCGGTCGTCAGCCGCACCAGCCAACGCGCCGGGCCGGTTTCGACCGGGATCAAACGCCAGTTCGGCAGTCGGGGCTCGAGCGCTGCGTTGGTCAGGCGGTTGACGCAGAACACCACCGCGATAACGGCAACCAGCGAATTCAGGAAGATCCCGATGTCACCGCGTAAAACATTGTAATAATCGAAGAAGAAGATCGTCGAGACAAGGAAGGCGCCGACCGCCAGCGTCGGCAGCAACGTCGACCAGAACGCCACCGACAGGCGGCTGAGATAGGAGGGGTCCTCGACGGAGGGATCCGCTTCGAAGACGCGGCCGAACAGGCGTCGGCCGCCGATAAAAAGCACTGCAGCGAATGCGAGCGCCATCAAAGTCGCGGCAAGAATGGCCTGGAACTTGAACTTGAAGGCGAAGCTCAGCCAGGATGACACCGCCTTATAGAAGCCGGAAAACTCAGCGTTGGCGTCGGAAAAGACTTCGGGGCTAAGCGCATCGGACAGCACGTAGCGTTTGGTAAGCACATTGCGGAACAGCTCGCTGCGCATGTTGCCGATCTTCTCGATCAGCCCACTGATGCGGATCGACAGGTTCTGCGCGCTGGCAATGACGGCGTTAATCTCGGCTTTTTCGGAAGCCAGCGCCTGGCGTTCACCGGTCACGATGTCGGGCTCGGCCGGCTGGCCCGCGGCCGGCGGAGGTCCCAGCGTCTCGATCCGATCGTTGATATCGCCGAGACGCGAGCGGAACGCCAGCGCGCTGGTGAGCGCCGCCCGCGACAGATCCTCCAATTGCAGGCGGATTTCCACGAGGGTGGCATCGTCTTGGCCATCCTGCTGTATCTTCTTCTCGAGACCGTCGGTTTTGGCCGTCAGGCTCTGGATGACCTTCTGCTGGTCGGCGATCAACCCGGCGGCGCCCTGCCCGAGTGCCTGCGCCATAGTAACGAGCGACGGCGGCGCCGAGACAACAAGTGCAGCGATCAGGACCAGGCGGAGTAAACGAAAGAACATGATTTTTCTGGCGACTCGCGGACGGCAGCGGCAGTTTTGAAGCACGTCCTTGATAAAGACGCTCATATCACGGGGCAAGTCATGCCAGGCGGCTCGTTTTCGAAGTCCGCCAATCGAAGTCGGCCAATCCAGTCGAAGTCGGGGAGTCGAAAAGCGATGGCGCAATCTTGGCTTTGCGTTGGCGGCCTGCTCTATAGTCTGCCGCAAAGCCTGAAATGGATGACAATAAGAATGGCGGAATATTCGGCCTTTTCGCTTCTCAAGAACGCGCTGACCGGAAACAAGGACTGGAGGCCGGCCTGGCGCAAGCCCGACCCGAAGGCGTCCTACGACGTGATCGTCATCGGCGGCGGCGGCCATGGCCTGTCGACCGCCTACTACCTAGCCAAGGAGCACGGCATCACCAATGTCGCGGTGCTGGAGAAGGGCTGGCTCGGTTCCGGCAATGTCGGCCGCAACACCACGGCGGTCCGTTCCAACTATCTCCTGCCGGCCAACACGCGCTTTTACGAGCATTCGATGAAGCTGTGGGAGAACCTGGCCCATGACCTCAACTACAACGTCATGTTCTCGCAGCGCGGCTGCCTGAACCTCGCCCACACACCTGCTCAGTTCGACGACTATGCCCGGCGCGGAAACGCCATGCGCCATCTCGGCGTTGACGCCGAACTGATGACCACGGCCGAAATCGCGCGCTTGGTGCCGGCGCTCGACGTCTCCGCCACCGCGCGTTTCCCGATCGTCGGTGGCCTGATGCAGCGGCGCGCCGGCACCGCCCGCCACGACGCCGTCGCCTGGGGCTATGCGCGCGGCGCAGATCGCCGCGGCGTCGACATCATCGAAAATTGCGAGGTCACCGGCTTCCTGCGCGACGGCGACCGCATCATCGGCGTCACGACAACGCGCGGCGAAATCCGCGCAAAAAAGGTAGCGGTCGCGGTTGCCGGCAGCACCGGGCGGGTCATGCGGCTTGCCGGCATCGAGACGATGCCGATCGAGAGCCACGTGCTGCAGGCCTTCGTCACGGAATCGCTAAAACCGTTCATCGATACGGTCCTGACCTTCGGCATGGGCCATTTTTATATGTCGCAATCTGACAAGGGCGGGCTTGTCTATGGCGGCGATCTCGACGGCTACAACAGCTACGCCCAACGCGGCAGCCTGCCTATCGTCGATGAGGTGATGAGCGAGATGCTGGCGCTGTTCCCTGGGCTGGCCCGTGTCCGCATGCTGCGCTCATGGGGCGGCGTCTGCGACATGTCGATGGACGGCTCGCCAATCATCACCACCGGTCCGCTGCCGGGCATGTATCTCAACTGCGGCTGGTGCTATGGCGGCTTCAAGGCGACGCCGGCTTCCGGCTGGTGCTTTGCCTGGACCATTGCCAAGGACGAGCCGCACGGTCTCAACGCGGCCTTCACGCTCGACCGCTTCTACCGTGGCCTGGTGATCGACGACAAGGGCCAGGGCGCCACGCCCCGGCTGCATTAGGCCATGATCCCGAAAAGTGGAAACCGGTTTTCGGACAAGATCATGGTCAAACGAGAAGTTTAAGAGATCCATGCTCATCACCTGCCCCTATTGCGGCCCGCGCGACGTGATCGAATTCACCTATCAGGGCGACGGCAACCGCCAGCGCCCACAGCCCGCCTCGCAGAACCTCGACGCCTGGAACGCCTATGTCTACGACCGGCTTAACCCGGCCGGCGACCACAATGAGATCTGGCAGCATTCCGGCGGCTGCCGCGCCCATCTCAGGGTCGTGCGCAATACGCTAACGCACGAGATCTCCAGCACCGCGTTCGCGCGCGGCGACCACAACTCGGTTGCGCGGCACCGGGCCGAGGACAAGCCATGAGCCCGCGCCGTACCGAGGCCGGCGGCCGCATCGACCGGCTGCGGACCATCCGTTTCACCTTCGACGGCGCGCCTTATACCGGCCATGCCGGCGACACGCTGGCTTCGGCGCTGCTGGCCAACGGCGTCACCCTGTTTGGGCGTTCGTTCAAATATCACCGCCCGCGCGGCGTGCTGACCGCCGGCGTCGAGGAACCGAACGCGCTGGTCACAGTGTTGAGGGGCGAGGTTCGCGAGCCGAACATCCCCGCCACAATGGTCGAAATTTATGACGGGCTGGCCGCAGTCAGCCAGAACCGCTTCCCTTCGCTTGCCTGGGACGTCAGTGCCGTGAACCAGCTCGGCGGCAAGCTTTTGTCGGCCGGCTTCTACTACAAAACCTTCATGGGACCGGTGATCGGTCCGCTGAAGGGCACTCGCTTCTGGATGTTCTGTGAGCATTTCATCCGCCGTGCCGCCGGCCTGGGCAAGGCAGGCACGGCTCCCGATACGGCGCGCTACGAACGTATGAACGCGTTTTGCGATGTGCTGGTGGTCGGCTCCGGCCCGGCGGGGCTGATGGCCGCCAGGGCGGCTGCCGATCAGGGTGCACGCGTCATCCTGGCCGAGCTCGAGCCGCATTTCGGCGGCTCGGCCAATTGGTCGCGCGAGACGATCGATGGCATGCCGGCCGCCGACTGGGCAGCGCGCGCCGCCGGTCAGCTTGAAGGCCGTGATAATATCCGCCTTTTGCCGCGCACTACTGTCTGGGGTTATTATGACGGCAACACGCTTGCCGCGCTCGAACGTGTCACCGACCACAAGGAAAAGGCCGGCAAGGGCGAGCCGCGCCATCGCTATTGGACGATCCGCGCCAAGTCGGTGGTGCTGGCCACCGGCTCCCTGGAGCGTCCGCTGGTCTTTCCGGGCAACGATCGGCCAGGCGTGATGCTGGCGCATGCTGCCGAGCGTTTTGCCAATGAATATGGCGTGCTGCCGGGCGACAGGGTCGCGCTGTTCACCAACAATGACAGCGCCTATCGCTCCGCGCTTGCGCTGAAGAAGGCCGGCGCCGTCGTCGTCGCCATCGTCGACGTGCGCCCAGAACTTTCGAGCGAAATGCGCAAGCTGGCCGGCGAAGCGGAGGCCGAGATCCTTTCTGGCCACGCGGTAATCGCCACCGAGGGCGGCAAGGCGCTTTCCGGCTTCAAGGTGCAGCGCTTCGACATGGTCAACGGCGCGCTTTCCGGCGAAGCGCGCAGCATCCACGCCGATTGCCTGCTGATGTCGGGCGGATGGTCGCCGACCATTCATCTGGCCAGCCAGGCCGGCGCGAGAGCGGAATGGAACGAAGCATTGCAAGCGTTCCTGCCGCCCAAGCCGACGACGCGGCAATGGATCGGCGCCGGCGCCTTCACCGGCAGTTTCTCCACCGCCGAGGCGATCGCCGAAGGCCGCGCCGCCGGCCTTTCCGCAGCGGGCGCAACCGCCACGCCGGCGGCCTTGCCTGCCGTCGAGGCAGCACCTGGCGATCCCGATCCGGCGCCGGTGCTCGAGATCAAGGCCAAGGGAAAGAGTTTCGTCGACTTCCAGCATGACGTGACGGCGGATGACGTGCGGCTGGCGCATCGCGAAGGCTTCGTCTCGGTCGAGCATCTGAAGCGCTACACCACGCTCGGCATGGCAACCGACCAGGGCAAGAGCTCCAACATACCCGGCCTCGCCATCATGGCCGAGGCGCTCGGCAAGCCGATCCCAGAGGTCGGCACGACGCGCTTTCGCCCGCCCTTTTCGGCGGTATCGATCGGCTCGCTAGCCGCCGAACGCTTCGGCGATCTGAAGCCCGAGCGGCTGACGCCGATGCATGACTGGCACGTCGCCAACGGCGCCACCATGTATTCGGCCGGCCTGTGGTATCGGCCGATGATCTACGGCCATCCCGGCGAGACGATCGAGCAGGCCTATGTGCGCGAAGCGAGAGCCACGCGCGAGAGCGCCGGCATCGTCGATGTCTCGACACTGGGCAAGATCGCGGTGCAAGGCCCCGACGCGGCGGAATTCCTCGACCGCGTCTACACCAACGTGTTTTCGACGCTGGCCGTCGGCAAGGCGCGTTATGGGCTGATGCTGCGCGAGGACGGTCTCGCCTTTGACGACGGCACCACATGGCGGCTCGGCGAGCAGGATTTCCTGATGACCACCACCACCGCCAATGCCGGCAAGGTGATGCAGCATCTGGAATATTTCCTCGACGTGATCTGGCCGGAGCTGAAAGTCCACGTCGCCTCGGTCACCGACCAATGGGCCGGTGCCGCCATCGGTGGGCCGAAGGCAAGGCAGCTACTGGCTGCTTGCGTCAGCGGCACCGCCGTCGACAATGCCGCCCTGCCCTTCATGGGCATCGTCCACGGCGAAATCGCCGGCGTGCCGGTGATGATCTGCCGGCTGTCCTTCTCCGGCGAAATGGCCTTCGAGGTCTATTCCGGCGCCGGCTACGGCACCCATGTCTGGGAGGCGCTGATCGAAGCCGGCAAGCCGTTCGGGCTGGTGACCTACGGGCTGGAGGCGCTGGGCACCATGCGCATCGAGAAAGGCCACGTCACCGGTGCCGAGATCGACGGCCGTACCACGGCACGCGACCTGCATCTCGACTGGATGCTGTCGAAGAAGAAGTCGTTCATCGGCTCGGCGATGATGGATCGCGAGGGGCTGATCGCACCCGACCGCCTGGAACTCGTCGGTATTGTTTCGCTCGACAACCAGCCGCTCAATGGCGGCGCACACATCGTCGAGGAGCTTGACGAAGCCAATCCGCACGGCTCGCTTGGCCATATCACCGCCTGCTGCTATTCGCCGGCGCTCGGCAAATATATCGCGCTTGCCCTGGTCAAGGGCGGCAAGGCGCGGCGCGGCTCGCGTGCCTACGTTTCCGACCCGCTGCGCAACCGGTTCGGGCCGGTCGAGATCGTCTCCAACCATTTCTTCGATCCGGACGGGAGCCGCATGCATGGTTGAGCGCCAATCACCGCTTGAGCCGGTGCTGCATCCGGGCTCGCATGGCAATTTCGAGCACGGTGTCGAAATCATCCTCTCCGAAACCAGGCCGGGTTCGATCCTGCAGCTCGCCGCCTGGCCTGGCGAGGAGAAGACGTTGATGGCCGGCATCCATGCGGTCACCGGCTTGGCTTTGCCCGACGGCGCCGGTGGCGGTGTGACGAACGGCGCCAGGTCGGTGTTCGGCTTTGCGCCGGGAAAGTTCACTGTGGTCGATGAAGCCGAGGGATTGGCGCCGGCCTTTGCCGATGTCGTCACTTCGGCCATCGGTACGGTGACCGACCTTTCGCACGGCCGCACCGCGATCCGTATCGCCGGGCCGAAGGCCGAGTGGGTGCTGGCGAAATTCTTCGCAATCGACTTCGCGCTGCCGGCCTTCCCGATCGGCGCCGGCCGCTCGACCATGCATCACGACATCTTCGCGCAAATCCAGCGCACCGGCGCCGATCAGTTCGACATCTATGTGTTCCGCTCGTTTGCCCGCTCGTTCTGGAAAGCGCTCTGCCATGCGAGCGAGGAAGTCGGCTACGAAGTGCAGTAGAGCCGGACGGCGCTTCACGTCACTCCGCGAACGTCACCCACTCTTCCAGCGGCGCGCGGTCGGTGCGGAAGGCATTTTCGGGCTTGGACGTATCCTCATGGCCGAGCGCCATGCCGCAGACGACGATCTCCTCGTCGGGAATGTTGAGCACCGGCCTGATCTGCCGGTGATAGGGCGCGAAGGCGGCTTGCGGACAGGTGTGCAGGCCCCTGCCCCGCGCGGCGACCATGATGTTTTGCAGGAACATGCCGTAGTCGATCCACGACCCCTTGTTCAGCCGCCGGTCGACGGTGAAGATCATGCCGACCGGGGCGTCGAAGAAGACGAAGTTGCGGTCGTGCTGCGCACGCATCCTGTCGACCTCGCGCCGGCCGATGCCGAGCACGCCGTAGAGGCCGAAGCCGTTGGCCCGCCGTCGCGTCAGATAGGGTTCGAAGAACTGGTCGGGATAGTAGCGGTACTCGTCCCACTCGGCCTTTTCGGCGCGGATGCCCGAGCTGAGGATGGCGTCGGTGATGCGCTGCTTGACCTCGCCCTTGGTCACATAGACCTTCCAGGGTTGCATATTGGTGCCTGAGGGCGCGCGCGCGGAAACGGCGAGAATATCGCGGATGGTCTCGTCGTCGACCATATCGGGCAAGAAGGCGCGTACCGACCGCCGCGAGGTGATCGCGTCATCGACGATCGCCGCCGCAATCCGGGAGTTGTTTTCCAGCATGGGCCGTCCTTTTGCGTATGATCCCGAACCCGATTTTCCGGAAGGATCATGCGCCGACTAGAAGTGATGGAGCATCCTTGCGCGTCTTTTTGAACGCCCGATAGCCTACCCGCCTCGACCGGACGCCCCACTCGCCGCTCGTGCGCCGAGCCTTTGCCCGAACCGTCAAAATGGCGCAAGTAAATCTTGTGATTTCGTGAAAATCCTCTTGATTTTTTCATGAACCCGCCATCAAATGAAATTTGCTGGGAATTTTTCACCAAGACAGGGATGGCTTTGCCCTCAACCGCCGCCAGATCGGAACAGGACAGCGGCGAACGGCTGCTGGCCGGCGACATTCGCGCGTTGCGCAAGGCGCGCGGCCTGACGCTTGCCGAAATCGCACTGAAGCTCGGCCGTTCCGTCGGCTGGGTCAGCCAGGTCGAGCGCGGTCTGTCGGTCCCGTCGCTCGGCGATCTCAGGGCCTTCGCCGAATTGTTCGGCGTGCCGGTCAGCCTGTTCTTCAGCCATGACGTACCTGTCGAGACCGAGCGCGGCGTGGTCGTGCGCGCCGGCAACCGGCGCACGCTTGGCACAAGCGATTCCGGCCTGGTGGAGGAGCTTCTGTCGCCCGATCTCGGCGGTAGCTTCGAGATGCTGCGTTCGGTCTTCGCCCCGGGTGCCGAGCTGCAGACCGAGTCGCGCCGGCCGACCGAGGAAGCCGGCTACGTCGCTTCCGGCAGTTTCGACATCGAAATTGCCGGCGTCTGGCACCGGCTTGGCGAAGGCGATTCCTTTCGCTTCGACGGCAAGCCGTTCCGCTGGCGCAATCCTGGAGCGGAACCGGCTGTGGTGATCTGGGTGGTTTCGCCGCCCGTCTATTGAACGAATGCATGTCGCCCAAAAGTGCGTGGCGGTTTTGGGACAACGACATGCATCAAAACAAATAGTCGGAGAAGAACATGGCCGGTTTGCCGACCACGGCACGCGTGGTGATCATCGGAGGCGGTGCCGTCGGCGCCTCCTCGCTCTATCATCTCGCCAAAGCGGGCTGGACCGACTGCGTGCTTCTGGAGAAGAACGAGCTGACTTCCGGCTCGACCTGGCATGCCGCCGGCAACGTGCCGACTTTCTCCTCGTCATGGTCGCTGATGAACCTGCAGCGATATTCGACCGAACTCTATCGCCGGCTGGCCGACGAGGTCGGCTATCCCATGAACTACCACGTCACCGGTTCCCTGCGTCTTGCCCATACGATCGAGCGCATGCAGGAATTCCAGCGCGCCAAGGGCATGGGCCGCTACCAGGGCATGGATATCGACGTGGTCGGGCTCGACGAGATCAAGCGCCGTTACCCCTTCATCGAGACGCATGAGCTGAAAGGCGCGCTCTACGATCCGAATGATGGCGATATCGACCCCGCGCAACTGACCCAAGCAATGGCCAAGGGCGCGCGCGACATGGGCGCGAAGATCATCCGCTTCTGTCCGGTCACCGGCGTGAGCCGAGACAATCACGAGTGGGTGGTCGAGACGGCGCAAGGCGAGATCCGCTGCGAGATCGTCGTCAACGCCGCCGGCTACCGCGCCGCCGAGGTCGGCAGGATGTTCGGCCGCGAGGTGCCAATGATGGTGATGAGCCATCAATATATCCTGTTCGAGGAAATCCCCGAACTGGCGGCGTGGTCGAAGGAACAGGGCAAGAAGCTGCCGCTGCTGCGCGACGTCGATACGTCCTATTATCTGCGCCAGGAAAAGAACGGCATGAACCTCGGCCCCTATGAGCGCAATTGCCGCGCCCACTGGGTCGGCCACAACGACCCGATGCCCGACGACTTTTCGTTCCAGCTGTTTCCCGACGATCTCGACCGGCTGGAACATTACCTGGCCGATGCTGTCGCCCGCGTGCCGATCCTCGGCACCGCCGGCCTGTCCAAGGTCATCAACGGGCCGATCCCCTATGCGCCGGACGGCAACCCTCTGATCGGGCCGATGCCCGGCGTGCCCAACGCCTTCGAGGCCTGCGTCTTTACCTTCGGCATCGCCCAGGGCGGCGGCGCCGGCAAGGTGCTGGCCGAATGGGTGACCGAGGGCCAGACCGAATGGGACATGTGGTCGTGCGATCCGCGCCGTTTCACCGCCTTTGCCTCGGCCCCGGATTATTGCGTCGCCAAGGGCATGGAGATCTACGGCAACGAATATGCCATCCAGTTCCCGCGCCATGCCTGGCCGGCCGGGCGCGACCGCAAGCTGTCGCCGCTCCACGACCGCATCAAGGCACTCGGCGCTCGGTTCGACGCTTATAATGGCTGGGAACGCGCCACCTGGTATGCCAAGCCAGGCGACGACATCTCCGAAGAATCCACGCTGACCTTCCGCCGCGACGGGCCGTGGCAGCATCGTGTGCGCGAGGAATGCATCGCCGTCCGCGATGCCGCCGGCATTCTGGACCTGCCGGGGTTTTCCCGTTTCAATCTCGATGGTCCGGGTGCCGCCGAATGGCTGAGCCTCCAGGTGACAGGCCTGGTGCCGAAACCCGGCCGCATCGGCCTCGTCTATTTTGCCGACGACAAGGGCCGCATCGTCACCGAAATGTCGGTGGTCCGCCACGACGAGAACCTGATGACGCTGATCACCGCCGCGGTGGCTCAGTGGCATGATTTCGAATGGCTGAAATCGCGCATCCCGAAGGACGCCACTTTCAAGCTGGTCGACCGGACGGAGGAATACTCCACCCAGATCCTCGCCGGCCCCAACTCGCGAAAAATCCTCGCCGAACTCTGCGCGGCCGACCTCACCCTGCCCTGGCTGACGCATCAGGAAACCAGTATCGCCGGACGTTGGGCAAAGCTGGTGCGCGTGTCCTTCGCGGGTGAGCTCGGCTGGGAAGTCCACAGCAAGGTCGACGATACCGCAGCCATCTTCGACGCCCTCTGGGCAGCTGGCCAGAAGCACGGCCTGAAACCGTTCGGCATGTACGCGCTGGATTCGCTGCGGCTCGAAAAAGGTTACCGCACCTGGAAGGGTGACCTGTCGACCGACTATTCGATCCTGCAGGGCGGGCTGGAGCGCTTCGTCAGATGGGACAAGCCCGACTTCCGAGGCAAGGCGGCGCTGCAGAACGAGAAGCAGCAGGGCGTAAAGAAACGCTTCGTCACGCTGGTCGTCGAAAACCCCGGCGACTGCGATGCGCCCACCATGTCGACGCTGTGGCATGACGGCCGGATCGTCGGCGAGACGACATCCGGCGGCTGGGGTCATCGCATCGACAGGTCGATCGCGCTCGGCATGCTGCGCGCCGACCTCACCGAGCCGGGAACCGCGGTCGAGATCGAGATCTTCGGCGAACGTTTTCGGGCGGTCGTGCAGAGGGATGAGCCGTTATGGGATCCAAAGAACGAGAGGCTCAGAGCATGAAGACTGTTATCCTCACCGATGGCGGCATGGGCCAGGAGCTGGTCCGCCGTAGCAGTTCCGAGCCGACGCCGCTGTGGTCGGCCAGGGTGCTGATCGACGAACCGGATCTGGTGCGCGACCTGCATGCGGAATTCATCCGCGCCGGCGCCCGCGTCATCACCATCAACACCTATTCAGCCACGCCGGAACGGCTGGCACGCGAAGGCGCGCAAGAGCTGTTCAAGCCCCTGCAGAAGCGCGGCATCGAACTGGCAAGGCAAGCCCGCGACCAGGCTGGCGACGCGGCGATCGCCGGCTGCCTGTCGCCGCTGTTCGGCAGCTATGCGCCGGCGCTGACGATATCCTTCCAGGATACGCTCGACATCTATCGCCGTATCGTTGCCGAGCAGGCGGGCGGCGTCGATCTGTTTCTGTGCGAAACCATGGCGTCGGCCGAAGAGGCGCGCGCCGCCGTCACCGCGGCGTCGGAAAGCGGCAAGCCCGTATGGGTGTCGTGGACGCTTGCCGACCACGGCACGCCGCGCCTGCGCAGCGGCGAAGCTATTGCGGCGGCGGCGGGCGCTCTTGCCGGCCTGCCCGTCGCGGCCCGGCTGATCAATTGCTGCCGGCCCGAAGCGATCGCTGCAGCGCTGCCCGAACTGATCGCTCTCGGCGGTCCGGTCGGCGCTTATGCCAACGGCTTCACCTCGATTGAGGCGCTCAAGCATGGCGGTACGGTGGAAGTGCTGCACGCCCGCCACGACCTCGATCCGGATGCCTATGCCGGCCAGGCGGTCGATTGGGTCGAGGCCGGCGCCGGCATTGTCGGCGGCTGCTGCGAAGTCGGACCGGCCCACATCGCCGCGCTGCGCGACCGGCTCGAACAGGCCGGTTATGAAATTTCGGGAGCAGCATAATGCCCAAGCCATCTTCGCGCATTTCCGGCATCGTGCCTTCGGGCAAGGATGGCTGGGAGGTTCATTCCGCTGCCTGGGCGCGCAAGCAGGCCGGCGAGGACATCATCATGCTGTCGGTCGGCGACCATGATTTCGACACGCCGAGCGAGACGATCGAAGCCTGCGTGACGGCGGTTCGCGCCAGCAATCACCACTACACGCCGCTTGCCGGCGTTCCACGCCTGCGCAAGGCGATGGCGGCGGCCTCGACGCGGTGCACCGGGGTTGCGACCAGCCCCAACCAGGTCATCGCCACTCCGGGCGGGCAGGCCGCGCTTTACGCGGCCATTCAAGCGGTTCTCGACCAGGGCGACCATGCCATCGTCGTCGCGCCCTATTACGCCACCTATCCCAACACCTTCAGTGCGGCGGGCGCCGAGTTCAGCGTCGTCGAGACCCCCGCCGAGGATGGCTTTCAGCCGCGCGCCGCCGACATCCGCGCCGCCCTCCGGCCGAACACCCGCGCCATCCTGATCAACACGCCGAACAATCCCACGGGCGCCGTCTATTCGCGCGAGCGCCTGGAAGAGCTGGCGCAGATCTGCCGCGAACATGACCTCTGGCTGCTGTCGGACGAGGTCTACTGGACGCTGGGCGGCGGCGAGCACGTCTCACCACGCTCGCTGCCCGGCATGGCGGAACGCACGCTGGTCATCAATTCGATGTCCAAGAGCCACGGCATGACCGGCTGGCGCATGGGCTGGCTGACCGGGCCGGAATCGATGGTCTCGCTGTTGACCGACCTCAATCTGGTGATGACCTACGGCCTGCCGGCCTTCATCAGCCTCGCCTGCGCCGAGGCGCTCGAAAATGGCTACGGCGTCAAGGAAATCGCCGAGCGCTACGCCGCGAGGCGCACCGTCGTCCTCGATGCCATGCGCGGCATGAACAACATCACCGTGCGCGGCTCCGAAGGCGGCATGTACGTCATGCTCGACATATCGGCGATCGAGCCGGACGACGAAAAATTCGCCTGGGCCTTCCTCGACCAGGAAAATGTCGGCGTCATGCCCGGCTCGAGCTTCGGCGAGGCCGCCGCCGGCCACATCCGCTTCAGCCTCTGCCAGCCTGAGCCGGTACTGATGGAGGCTGCCACGCGCCTGCGCCGCTTTGCCTCCAGCTATGGTCGCGAGGCCGCATGAACGCCTCGCCCACCAAAACCATTCCGACCAAGGTCATTCCTCCCAAAGCGAGGGCGGTCATCATCGGTGGCGGCGTCTCCGGCTGCTCGGTCGCCTATCATCTGGCCAAGCTCGGCTGGACCGATATCGTGCTGCTCGAGCGCAAGCAGCTGACGTCGGGCACGACATGGCACGCCGCCGGCCTGATCGGCCAGCTGCGCGGCTCGCAGAACATGACGCGGCTGGCGAAATACTCGGCCGACCTCTACGTCAAGCTGGAGGCCGAGACCGATGTCGGCACCGGCATGCGCCAGGTCGGCTCGATCACGGTGGCGCTGACCGAGGAGCGCAAGCACGAGATCTATCGGCAGGCATCTCTCGCCCGCGCCTTCGATATCGATGTTCGCGAGATTTCGCCCAACGAAGTCAAGCAGATGTACCCGCATCTCAATGTTTCCGATGTGGTCGGCGCCGTGCATCTGCCGCTCGACGGCCAGTGCGACCCGGCCAATATCGCCATGGCGTTGGCCAAGGGCGCGCGCCAGCGCGGGGCGACGATCGTCGAGAACGTCAAGGTGACCAAGGTGCATACCAGGGCCGGCCGCGTCACCGGCGTTTCCTGGGTGCAGGGCGACGAGCAAGGCCTGATCGAGGCCGATATCGTCGTCAACTGCGCCGGCATGTGGGCACGCGAACTTGGCGCCCGGAACGGCGTCACCATCCCGTTGCACGCCTGCGAACATTTCTATCTCGTCACGGAACCGATCCCCGGCCTTTCCCGCTTGCCGGTGCTGCGCGTGCCGGACGAGTGCGCCTACTACAAGGAAGATGCCGGCAAGATGATGCTCGGCGCGTTCGAGCCGGTGGCCAAGCCCTGGGGCATGAACGGCATAAGCGAGGATTTCTGCTTCGACCAGTTGCCGCAGGACATGGACCATTTCGAGCCGATCCTGGAAATGGGCGTCAACCGCATGCCGATGCTGGCCACCGCCGGCATCCACACCTTCTTCAACGGCCCCGAGAGTTTTACCCCCGACGACCGCTATTATCTCGGCGAGGCGCCGGAGCTTTCCGGCTACTGGATGGCGACCGGCTACAATTCGATCGGCATCGTCTCCTCCGGCGGCGCCGGCATGGCGCTGGCGCAATGGATCAATGACGGCGAGGCGCCCTTCGACCTCTGGGAGGTCGACATCCGCCGCGCCCAGCCGTTCCAGAAGAACCGCCGCTATCTCAAGGAGCGCGTCTCCGAAACGCTCGGCCTGCTCTATGCCGATCATTTTCCGTACCGGCAGATGGCAACCTCGCGAAACGTCCGCCGCTCGCCGCTGCACGAACATCTGAAGGCGCGCGGCGCGGTGTTCGGCGAGGTCGCCGGCTGGGAGCGCGCCAACTGGTTTGCGCGGGAGGGCCAGGAGCGCGAATACCGCTATTCCTGGAAACGGCAGAACTGGTTCGACAACCAGCGCGAGGAGCATCTGGCGGTCCGAAACGGCGTCGGCCTGTTCGACATGACCTCGTTCGGCAAGATCCGCGTCGAGGGCCGCGACGCCTGCGCCTTCCTGCAAAGGCTCTGCGCCAACGACATGGACGTGACGCCGGGCAAGATCGTCTACACCCAGATGCTCAACCAGCGCGGCGGCATCGAGAGCGACCTCACCGTCTCGCGATTGTCCGAAACAGCCTTCTTGCTCGTCGTGCCCGGCGCCACGCTGCAGCGCGACCTGGCCTGGCTGCGAAAACACCTTGCCGACGAGTTCGTCGTCATCACCGATGTGACCGCTGCCGAAGCCGTGCTTTGCCTGATGGGCCCGGATTCGAGGAAGCTGATCCAAAAGGTCAGCCCCAACGATTTCTCCAACGGGAACAATCCGTTCGGCACGTTTCAGGAGATCGAAATCGGCATGGGCCTGGCCCGCGCCCACCGCGTCACCTATGTCGGCGAGCTCGGCTGGGAGCTTTATGTCTCGACCGACCAGGCCGCCCACGTCTTCGAGGCGATACAAGAAGCCGGCGCCGACGTCGGCCTGAAGCTATGCGGCCTGCACACACTGGATTCCTGCCGCATCGAAAAGGCGTTCAGGCATTTCGGCCACGACATCACCGACGAGGACAATGTGCTGGAGGCCGGGCTGGGTTTCGCGGTGAAGACCGCCAAGGGAGACTTCCTCGGCCGCGATGCGGTGCTGAAGAAGAAAGAAACCGGCTTGTCACGCCGGCTGGTGCAGTTCCGCCTGAACGACACCGAGCCGCTGCTCTTCCACAATGAGGCGATCCTGCGCGACGGCAAGATCGTCGGTCCGATCACCTCGGGCAATTACGGCCATCATCTCGGCGGCGCGATCGGGCTTGGTTACGTGCCGTGCCAGGGCGAGAGCGAGGCGGATGTCCTGTCGTCGTCCTACGAGATCGAGATCGCCGGCGAGCGCTTTGCCGCCGAGGCCTCGCTCAAGCCGATGTACGATCCGAAGGCGGAACGGGTGCGGATGTAGCGCACCTCAGAACGCGTCGATCCTGGCCGCGACTTTCGCCACGAACCTGGTCCGACTGCCCTCTGTCGACAGGTTCATCGAGTAATGCGCAAGGTAGGAAACCGACCCGCCGGGCTTGATCGTCGCACGCAGCACCCGCTTGACCAGCTTGCGCGGCGGGTCACCCATCAGCATGGCTCGGAACCGGCTGCCGCCATAGGTCGTGACCGCGACCACCTTGCGGATGTTGTGCAATGACGGCTGCACCTTGCCGTCGACCAGCTTGAACGACACGCCGGGCAGGAAGACGCGATCGAAAAAGCCTTTCAGAATGGCCGGATAGCCGAAGTTCCACACCGGAAACGACAGCACCAGCGCCTCGGCCCGCAGAAGGCGCTCGACATAGGCTGACGCCGGATCGCCGTCGCTGCGTTCGTCGTGATAGGACATCCGTTCGGCGTGCGTCAGCCTGGGATCGAAACCCTCGGCATAGAGATCACAGTCGTCGACCACATGGCCGGCCGCTTTCAGCCGCTCGACGATCGTCCGGTGCAGATCGGCGTTGAAGCTGGTCTCCACCGGATGAGCGTAGAGGACGAGGACGTTCACAGGAGAACATCTCGCAAGTCGGCACCAAGCACCCCCCTCTGCCCTGCCGGCCATCTCCCCCTCAAGTGGGGAGATCGGCTGTCAGTATCGCTTTCGCCAGTTGACGACGTTGGAAGATGGTCGAGACGATGGAACTGCCAAATTCCCCCCTTGAGGGGGAGATGCCAAGTGGTGGCAAAGAGGGCAGGCCAGAGGGGGGTACAGCGCCACACGCCCGTCATCGTCTCAACCCGCCTTCTCCAGCCCCTTGAACAGGAACGACTTGCCCGAGCGATAGTCGTAATCCGGGTTTTCCCAGGCGATCATCTTGCCCGGATTGAGCAGCCCTTGCGGGTCGGTTTCGCGCTTGAAGGCGAGCTGCACCTCGTCGGTGCGCTTCATGCCGCCTTCTTCCAGCGTGTAGCGGTGCGGGTTGAAGATCCAGCAGCCATTGTCCTCGTGGATGCGGATGATCTCGTCGAGCCGCTCCGCCGTGGTGAAGCGCACCAGCGGCAGCCCTGCGATGCCGATGGCGCCGTCGAAGCGGATGAATTCGAGATGCGCCGGCACCTCGTCGCCGAAGCGGTCGACCATCGCCTTGACGTGGCCGAGGTGGTCCGGCGACGGGTAGCGGGTCTGCAGGTAGGTGATCGTCGGATCGACCCGGATGGCACGCAGCGTCGTGTGGTTCCAGGTCAGCTCATAGGCCGGCGGCAGCCCTTTGAGATCGGCCTCCTTGTCGGCGCGGAAGACGATCTCGCCCTTGCTGCGCGCCGTGAAGGCGAGGAAGGCATCCATCGCATGCGGTGCGATCATCAGGACGACGATGCTTTGGCCGCGCCGGAAAAACCGCTGGTGGCGCTTGAAGTAATCGTAGGGGATCGGTGCTGCGATCGGCGTGATCAGTTTTGCCAGTATGCCGTCCTGGATGGCGAGGTCGTTGCCGAAGCCGGCCGCATCCATGAAATCGTCGAAGCCGACGATGACGTCGATCCAGTCATAGCTGGCGGTCAGCGGCATCTCGACTTCGGTGATGATGCCGTTGGTGCCGTAGGCGTGCATGACCTTCAGAACGTCCTCGCCGGTGAGCTCCATGACACGCGGCTCAGCCTCCATCGTCACGGTCCTCAGCCGGATGACGTTGCCGAGGTCGCGCAGTCCGCCCCAGCGGATCGAGCCGATGCCGCCGGAGCCGCCGGCGACGAAGCCGCCGATCGATGCGGTATTGTAGGTCGACGGCGACATGCGGAGCTCCTGGCCGGAATGCGCCCGCGTCGCTCTGTCGATGTCGGCGAGCACGGCGCCGGGGCCGGTGACGACACGGCCCGGCGCGATCATCTTGACCGCGTTCATCTCGGCGAGATTGAGCACGACGCCGCCGGACAGCGGCATCGCCTGCCCGTAATTGCCGGTGCCGCTGCCGCGCGGCGTCACCGGGACGCCGTGCCGGTGGCAGGCGGCGAGAATGCGGACGACCTCGTCTTCGGTTTTCGGCGTCACGATCAGGTCGCCGGTGACGTGCTCGAGCTGCTGCTTCAGCACCGGGCTGTACCAGTAGAAATCGCGGCTCTTCTGCTGGACGATCGCCGGATGGTCGTCGATCTTCAAACCGTCCAGGTCGCGCTTGAGCGCCGCAATATCCATCATTCCACCATCAGATCATCGAGTTCGGCATAATCGGGCAGCTGGCGCTCGATCGCCCGGCCGTCGCGCACGACGATGCGATCCGATTCGGGCCGTGACAGCAATTCCGTCCAGCTCCGCCCCTTGAAGACGACGAAATCGGCCGGCGCTCCGGCGGCAAGCGTGCCAACACCATCGAGCCGCATCACCTTGGCCGGCGTCGAAGTCACCGCTTGCGGCCAGTCGGCGACGGGATGGTCTAGATGCAGGATGCGCGTCGCCATGCGATAGACCTCCAGCATGTCGAGATCGCCATAGGCATAGAACGGGTCGCGCGTGTTGTCGGAAGCGACCGCGACGGCAATGCCGCGCGCCTTCATCTCGTGCAGCAGCGTCACCCCGCGCCAGCGCGGCGTTGTCCTGTCGCCTCGCCGGTCCTGCAGATAGAGATTGCACATCGGCAGCGACACCACCGCCAGGCCGGCCTTGGCGACCTTGTCCAGGGTGTCGAGCACGTCGAGGTCGGGCTGGCGCGCCAGCGAGCAGCAATGGCCGACCAGGATGTTCCCGTCAAAACCGTTCCAAAGGGCTGCTTCGGCGATTTTCTTCAGCGAGATCGCCGCGATATCGTCGGTCTCGTCGGCGTGGAAATCGAGGTCGAGGCCGTGCTTGATCGCCTGCGCGAACACCTGGTCGAGCAATTCTTCGAGATCCGGCACCATGTAGGTAACGACGCCGAGCACGCCCTTGGCGGCAGCCACCCGTTTGGCCAGCCTCTCGAACCATTTCCTGTCGCGCACGCCCTCGATGCCGAGCAGGCAGGCCGCCTGCAGCTCGATGCGGCCGCGCCATTTCTCCCGCATCGTCTCGAACACCGGCCAGGAGATCTCTTCCTGCGGCGCGACGCTGTCGAGATGCGTGCGCAGCGCCCTGGTGCCGTGCGCGTAGGCGCAGCGCAGCGAAAAATCCATGCGGCGGGCAACGTCGTCGGCGCTCCAGCGCGCCGCCCGGTCAGCGCCGGTCGCATTCAGCGCGCCCATGAAGGTGCCGTCCGGGTTGGGCTTTCGGGGCCAGATATGGCCCTTGTCGATATGGGTGTGGCAGTCGACAAAGCACGGCAGCACGATGCGGCCGCCGAGATCGATGGCGTCCGCCGGTGCTGCCGATCGCCGATGCGCCGCAATGCTGGAAATCCTGCCGTCGGCGACCGCGATATCTGCGAGTGCAAAACCGTCGGCGTCGGAAGGAGCGGCAAGACCGGGCGTCAGGGAGGCGTGAAGCCGGACCTTGGAGAGGACGAATTGGCCGGATTTGGGGATCATCGCAGAGGTCATCGCTGCCCCTCATCCGGCTGCCGCCACCTTCTCCCCGTATAGAGACGGGGAGAAGAGGCTGACCGCGACCGCGGCGCACTTTCAGCAACGCTGGTGATGGGCGAGATCGTCGAGGAAGGCGTCCTTCTCCCCGTCACTATACGGGGAGAAGTGCCCGGCAGGGCGATGAGGGGCAGCGCTGACGCCGGGATGGGCGACAGGCAGCTTTTGCCTACAAAACACGGCACCATCACCGCTCCTGCCTCAGCGCGCTCTCGTGCCAGCGCCGCAAAATGAGATGCGAAATCAGCGACAGCACCAGGAAGATCAGGATGCCGGTGAGCGAGATCAGGATCAGCGCCGCGAACAGTCTTGGTGCGTTGAGCCGGTAGCCGGCCTCGATGATGCGCGAGGCTAGGCCGGACGACTGGCCGGTGGCGCCGGCGACGAACTCTGCCACCACCGCGCCGATCAGCGACAGGCCGCCGGCGATCTTCAGCCCGCCGAGGAAATAAGGCATCGCCGCCGGCAGCCGCAGATAGCGCAATTGCTGCCAGCGGGTCGCACCGTTGAGCTTGAACATGTCGCGCAGATTGCGGTCGACGGAATTGAGGCCGAGCGTGGTGTTGGAGAGGATCGGGAAGAAGGCGACGATCCAGGCGCAAAGCAAAAGCTTCGTCGTCTGGTTGTCGACATAGATATTGATCAGCGGAAAGATCGCGACGATCGGCGTCACCTGCAGCACGATGGCGAACGGAAAGAACGACATCTCCACCCATTTCGACTGAGCGAACAGCACTGCCAGCCCGACACCGCCGACCACGGCGAGAAGCAGGCTCAAGAAGGTTATCCTGAGTGTCACCAGCAGCGAGGAGAACAGCAGCCCGGCATCGTCGTGCAGCGTTTGCAGCACCACGCCGGGACGCGGCAGTATGTATTTCGGGATGTCGTTCCAGACACAGATGCGGTCCCACAGCCAGATGGCCAGGATCATGATCGCCAGCGGCAGCAGCCATCTGCCGATGCGCTCGAAGCGCTCCTGGCGGACGCGGCGCGCCTCCTCCGGGTCGAGCGCCAGGACTGGTTCTTCAAAGGCCGTCATGATGCGGTCCGGCAGTTGAGTTGATGGCGCCGATCAGCACGTCGGATGCCTGGCGGCAGAGCGCGGCATAGTCGGGCGAGGTGCGAAACGCCTCGTCGCGCGGATAGGATGCATCGACGGCAAGCTCGGCAAACACCCGGCCCGGCCGCGCCGCCATGACGACGATGCGGTTGGAGAGGAATACGCTTTCGAAGACGCTGTGGGTGACGAAAACGACGGTAAAACGCTCATCCTGCCATAGCTCGAGAAGGTCGTTGTTGAGCTTGAAGCGGGTGATCTCGTCGAGTGCGGCGAACGGCTCGTCCATCAACAGAATACGCGGCTTGGTCACCATGGCGCGGGCGATCGAGACGCGCATCTTCATGCCGCCCGACAGTTCGCGCGGCACGGCCTTCTCGAAGCCGGTCAGGTGAACCCGCGCCAGCATCTCCATCACCGCCGGCGCCGCCTTGGCACGCGACACGCCCTTCAGCCGCAGCGGCAGCCAGACATTGTCGAAGACGTCGGCCCAGGGCAGCAGCGTCGGTTCCTGGAAGACGAAGCCGATATTTGAACGGTCGCCGATATTCGAACGCTCGAGGGCACCGCTGCCGCGCCAGTCGAGCACGCCCGAGGTCGGCGTCGACAGGCCGGCAATCAGCCGCAGCGCCGTCGACTTGCCGCAGCCCGACGGCCCGAGCAGGCTGAGGAAATCGCCTTCCCGGATCGTCAGCTCGACATTGCTGAGCGCGGTGACGCCGTTGGAAAACACCTTGCCGACACCGCGCAGCGCCAACAGCGTCGGCCCTGGTATGCTTCCTGGCTGTTGCGCCACTTTCTCCAGCTTCACGGCCTACTTCTTCAGGTCGAGCCCGACGCTCTTGTTGACGAAGGCCAGCGTGTAGGCCTTCTTGATGTCGATGCCCGCCGGCGTGACCTTGGCCTTGATCATCTTGTCGTAGAAACTCTGGATGCGCGCATCGGTCATGGCGCCGATGCCGAGCTTTTCGCTGTCGCCGGAATCGACCACGCCGAACTTCTTCAGCTGCTCGATCGAGAAGGCGATCTGCTCATCCGTCATGTCCGGATTTTCCTTTTTGATCATCTCGTTGGCGGCCTTGTTGTCACCGTAGAGATAATTGTACCAGCCCTTGGCCGAGCCATCGACGAAGCACTGGACCACCTCGGGACGCTTGTCGATCGTCTCCTGCATGGTCTCGACCGTCGTTGCATATGTGTCCCAGCCATAGTCGGCCAGCAGGAACTGGTTCGGCGTGAAACCGCCCTGCTTCTGGACGGCGAATGGCTCCGAGGTGACGTAACCCTGCTGGATCGACTTCTTGTTGGCGATGAACGGCGCCGGGTTGAAGGTGTAGGGCACGCGCTTGGCGGCATCGAAGCCGAGGTCGGTGACCATCCACTGGAAGAAGGTCTGCGCACCTTCGTCGCCAAGGATGTACTGGTCGGCGTTCTTCAGGTCTTCCCATTTATCCAGCCCCTGCCCGGGATGGGACATGATGACCTGCGGGTCCTTCTGGAAGTCGGCCGCCACGACGCGCATCGGTATGCCTTGCTGCACGGCATCGAAGGCCGACAGCAGATTGCCGCCCATGTAAAAATCGATCTTGCCGGCCAGAAGCAGCGGCCGGCCGCTGACCTGTGGGCCGCCCTGCATGATCGTCACGTCGATGCCGCAGGCGGCATAGGTGCCGTCCACCACAGCCTGGTAGTAACCCCCGTGCTCCGGCTCGGCCAGCCAGTTGGTGCCGAAGGTGACTTTTTCGTTCGCTGCCGCGGCAAGCGTGCCTGCGCCAAGCAGCACGATCACGCCCGCCGAAATCTTGAGTTTTCCGTACATCCACACCACCCTTTGTTCGCTCCGGCGCGTCACGCGTCGGGCTCGACACCATTGTTTCAAGAAGCAAGACACATGCCACCGGCGCGTTGCGCCGGGACCGCCCGCTTGTGCAATGCCCGCCTGAGCAATGGCGGCGCGAAGGCCGGACGGGTCATGCTGTACGAAAGGCATCGTGCCTATTTTTTGATCGCCTGTCCACAATCGCCCTCGTGACATGCACCGCCATCTTGATGCCCGCATCGCTCCGGCCTTAGAGCGACGTGCGTCCACTTGGACGCACAAAGTACGCTCTAAAACTTTGAATCTTCGCATCGTGCTTTCCGAAAATCGATCCCGATTTTCGGGCCGATGCGATAGGCTGCCGTGAACGGAGATTGCCATGTTCAAATTTCTCACGCCGAAGTCGATCAAGCCGCCCTTCGCCCGCTACAGCCATGGTGTCGAACTGCCGCCCGGCAAGCGGCTGGTGCTGTGTTCGGGCCAGGTCGCAATCACCCCGGACGACCAGATCCCCGAGGAGGCCGGCGCACAGGCCGAGCTCTGTTTCCGGAACATATCGGCGATTCTCGGCGAGGCCGGGCTCGGCCTGTCCGACATCGTCCGCATCAACACCTACGTCACCGACCGCGCCTTCCTGCGGCCCTATATGGAGGTTCGCGACCGGCTGTTCGCCAGCCCGGCGCCGGCCTCGACGCTGATGATCGTGTCCGGTTTTGCCCGGCCGGAATTCAAGGTCGAGATCGAGGTGATTGCGGCGGGATGATCGACAGCCGATCGTTCCCGCGTTAGGTCTGGGCTTGTCGGTTCAAGAGGCATGACATGACCACTGCAAAAAAACGCGTATGGTGGGGTGACTACCGGACCACCGAATACGCGACCGTCGATCCTGAGACGACCATTGCCGTTCTGCCGCTGGCAGCGATCGAACAACACGGGCCGCATCTGCCGGTTTCGACCGACACCTCGATCATGAACGGCATGCTGGAAACGGTGATCGCGCGCCTGCCCGGCGATCTCGACATCCGCATCCTGCCGGTCCAGGCGGTAGGCAAGTCGAACGAGCATTTGCATGCGCCGGGCACCCTCACCCTGCCGGCGACGACCTTGGTCGAGGCGTGGACCGAACTTGGCCTGTCGGTCGCGCGTTCCGGCGTCCGAAAACTGATTGTCGTGAACTCGCATGGCGGCAATGAGGAGATCATGGGCATCGTCACCCGCGAATTGCGCGTGCGGGCAAAGATGCTGGCGGTAAAGACCAGCTGGCAGCGTTTTGGCCGGCCGGCCGGCATGTACACCGAGCTCGAGGACCGCCACGGCATTCATGGCGGCGACGTCGAGACCTCGCTGATGCTGCACTTCCGGCCCGACCTCGTCGACATGGGGAAGGCCGACAATTTCGTGTCCAAGGTCGCCCGCGCCGAAAAGGAATTTGCGCTGCTGCGCCACACTGGAACACACGCCTTCGCCTGGATCGCCAGCGACCTCAACCCGAATGGCGTGGTCGGCGACGCCAGCATTGCAACCGCCGAAAAAGGCCGGCTCACCGCCGAGCATCAGGCCGACGGTTTCATCGGCCTGCTGAGGGACGTGGGCAAGGCAAAGCTGGCGGATTGGTTGGCGTAGGTGTTTGATCCCACCAGATCAGGCCTCGCTCACGAGGGGCGATTCCATTCGCGCGCGAGGATCCTCACTTCACGTCTTGAAGCGGCGACACCGTGTAGATTTCGTCCAGTATCTTCACCATCAAGGTGTTGGCGGTCGCCTGGCCGTCGAGCGCGAGAGTCAGGTTGGTCCATATGACCAGGGTGACATCATTGGCCGGATCGTAGCCCATGAAGGACTGGTAACCGGGCATCTCGCCTTCGTGATAGTAGATTTCGTTAGGCCCGAAAGTCAGCGTTAGGATGCCATAGCCATATTTTTGCATGGCGGGTTCGCCCGGCTCCGGCGCCTCAGGGCTTGCAAGCCACTGCCGCTGGAAGTCGGCATTGAAGAGCTTGCCCCCGACCAGCGCGCGCATCCAGGTCGCGAGGTCATCCGCGGTGGAGATGACTCCGCCAGCCGCAAAGTAGGCGGACGGGTTCTGCCATGTGTCGTCGTTGGGCTTGAGCGTTCCCGCCCTGGCCGCAGCCTGGAGGTCGTCCGGATAGGGCGCATCAGCCAGGGCGTACGAAGTACTGCCGTAGAGATAGCCGCTTGAGTATGGCTCGGGGATGGCGTTCGACGTGCTCGGCGGCAACGCGGTGTTCTTCATGCCGAGCGGCCCGAACAGGCGGTCCCGGAAGATGGTCGAGAGCGGCTTGCCGTCGATCTTCTCGGCAACAAGGCCGAGCAGATAGTAGTTGGTGTTGTTGTACTCGAATCCGGCACCCGGCGCGAAGTCCGGCGGCCGTTTGAACGCCATGCCGAGTACTTCATCGGCGGTCCATACCCTGTAAGGATACTTGTCCAGGCTTTCGGCAAGTTCCGGCGCATTGGTGAAGTTAGGGAGGCCGCTCCGCATTGTTATGAGCTGCCGAATGGTTATCTCGTCGCCGTTGGGAACGCGCTGGACGTATTTCGAGATCAGATCGGCGAAGCTCAGTTTCCCTTCCTGCACCAGTTGCACGATGACAGCGGCGGTCATCGTCTTGGTGTTCGAGGCCGCACGGAAGTGGGTATCGGCGCGCGGCGGGTTCGTGGCACCCAGTTCAGTCGTACCGTAGCCGAAGATGAGGTTGCCCCGCGGAGTCTTGAGCAAAACCATGGCACCGGGCAGCATAAGTTCCTTGGCCAAACCCTCGACAGTGGCTTGGAGCGCTGCCAGGTCGATCGACTTGAGAGCCGGCATGGACGCGGCCATGGCGCTGCCTGTCGCGCAGACCACGCCAACAACGATGGCCAAAATTCTCCCGATCATCATTCGCCCCTTGGCCGTGTGTTAGAACTCCTGCGCATTTTCCTGGATTTTTAGGCTCAGATTTTCAATTCGAACGGCGTGCCTTCGAAAGCATCCGCGCCGCGCCCGATCGCCTGGATCGCTTCGATCATCCGGCCCCTGCGATCGAGCAGTGTGTCGGCGATCGCGATCAGCCGCGGATTGGGCGTCGCCGTGGGCGACAGCCTGCGCAGAGTCTCGGCCAACTCGACCTCGTCGCGCTTCGGCGCCAAGGCTGCCGCGATGATATAGGCCGAGGCGGTCGAGCGGCTGATGCCGGCATAGCAATGCACCACCAGCGGCCGCGAGCGATCCCATTGGCGTGCGAAATCGAGCAGGTTCAAGACATGCTCCTCGCCCGGCATGGTCATGCCCTCCTGCGCCACCGCAATGTCATGCATGACCAGATGCAGATGGTTTTCCCTGGTGATCGAGGCCGGTCGCATCACCTCCGTTCCGGCAGCGAGCAGCGAAAGAAGCCGCCCGGCCCCGGTCTTCGTTACCGTTTCCTCGACTTTGGACAGCGAGCAGACGTGGATCATTGGGTAGTTTCTCCCTTGGCATCATCGTCGCGCCGCGAGGCCCAGCCGGCAAGTGCGGATTCGAGCCGCCGCCATTCTTCATCGGCTCCCGGCAGGCCGGCGCGCAGCACATCCGGACGATCGGCGAAATGCCGAAGCAGGATGCCGCGCTGGCCGAGCACCGAAAACAGGCCGGCGGCGCCCGCCAGCCTGATATAGCGGAACAACGCGGTGCCACCGGCGACAGGCACGCCGAAGCGGCCGAACAGCGTATCGAGCCGCGCGGCATCCTCGGCCAGACGGCGCCGCATCCCGGCCTGCCAGCCGGTATCGGCAAGCGCCCTTATGCCATATTCGAGCGCCGGCCCGGCAACCGCCCATGGCCCGAATTGCGCCTCCAGCCGCTCGACCGTCAGCGCATCGGCCAGTGCAAAGCCAAGCCGCAGGCCGGCCAGGCCGAAGAACTTGCCGAACGAACGCAGCACGACGATGCCGCCCTGGTCGACGTCGCCGGCCAGGCTTTCGCTGCGCGGGCCGACATCCATGAAGGCCTCGTCGACCACCAGCAGCCCACCTCTGGCGCGCAATATCCCGGCAAGTCGAAGCAATCTTTCGCGCTCGACGACGCGCCCGTCCGGGTTGTTGGGATTGACGACGACGGCAAGGTCGGCCGCCGCCAGGGCTTCGAAATCATGGACTTCAGCCGCCGCATGGCCGGCGATCGCCGCTGCCCGCCGATGCTCGGCATAAGTCGGCCCGAGCACCAGCGCCGTGCCCGGGCTGACCAGGGAAGCGACGCGCGGCAACAGGATCTGCGTGCCGGGCGCCGCTGCGACATTCGTCGCCGACGGGGCGCCATAGGCGCGGGCCGCGCGTTCAGCCAAGTCGCGGCTGCGCGCTGTTTCCGGCAATCGCGACAGGGCGGTGGCGGGCAAATCGAAAAGCGGGTAGGAGTGCGGATTGATCCCGGTCGAGAGGTCGACGAAAGGCAGCGGCGCGTGAGGGAAAAGCGCCCTCGCCCGGCCAAGGCTTCCGCCGTGGTCAACTGCCGCCGTCACTCCATCAAGAGACTTCATGCCGATCCTGATCACTTTCCTGTCGCTGGCCATCGAACTTGTACTCGGCTACCCGGCCCGGCTCTTCGATGCCATTGGCCATCCCGTCACCTGGTTCGGCAGGCTGATATCCTTTCTCGACCGCAGGCTCAACCGCGCCACTGATTCCGACGCCGACCGTCGCCGCTGGGGCGTCGTCGCGCTGCTGGTGATCGTGCTGGTGCCGGCCGCCCTCGCCCTCTGGCTCGAAACCTTGCTTTGGAGCATTCCCCTCGGCTGGTTGGTCACCGCAATCCTGGCGACGTCGCTGCTGTCGCAGAAGAGCCTGGCCGAGCATGTCGAAGCGGTCGCCGACGCACTCGACAGCGGCGGACTGGATATAGGCCGCATTGCCGTCTCGCGGATCGTCGGTCGCGACCCGGAAAAGCTCGACAGGGCCGCTGTCTGCCGCGCCGCGATCGAAAGCCTGGCCGAGAATTTCTCCGACGGTGTCGTCGCTCCGGCCTTCTGGCTCGGTATCGGCGGGCTCGCCGGCGGCGTCGCCTACAAGGCCGCCAACACCGCCGATTCGATGATCGGCCATCGCACCCCGCGCCACGAAGCCTTCGGCTGGGCGGCGGCGCGCTTCGACGATTGGATCAATCTGCCGGCGTCGCGGCTGACGGCGCTGCTGATCGTACTCGCCGCTTTTCTGGTCAAGGGCGCCAACGCCAAGGGCGCCTGGCACGCCGTGCGGCGCGATGCGAAAAAACACCGCTCGCCCAACGCCGGCTGGCCGGAAGCAGCGATGGCCGGCGCGCTCGGCCTGGCGCTCGCCGGCCGCCGTTCCTATGACGGCGTCATGGTCGAAGACGCATTGATGGGCGAAGGCGGCCGGCGCGATGATGTCGAGAGCACCGACATCCGACGGGCGCTGAAACTCTACCGCGTCGCCGACTTACTGCTGATCGCGCTGTTCGGCGTGGTCGCGGTGATCGTCATCGCCGCGTGAACGTCCGAATGGGTCGGCAAACCCGACCTACCAGGTAACACGGACTTCCTTTGCGCTCGGATCGGCTTCCACGCCAAACCTTTGATCGCGTACCCACCGGCAGCTACGGGAGAAGATTTCAATAAGGGTTCGACTACGACAAAAAGTCGTTCAGCGTTTGGCCCATACATGTAAAGGATGCATTCGCCTTCACCAAACAAGTCACCGTCAAACTCGCCGACCGATGCATCCTCGATAGCTTTCTCTAGCCGATCCTCGAGCGCATAAATGGATTCGCGTTCGTCAGCGGCACCAAACTGACCATCATTGAGAATAAGATAGACGATTACCGCCTGGTCCACGAACAATCTCCAGCTTCGCAAGCGACCAGAACTCTATCCCTGAGATCCGGCGGCACTGAAACTCTACCGGATCGCCGATTTTCTGCTGATCGCACTGTTTGGGGTAATCTCGACGGTCGTAATTCTGTTGTGATCTTCGCCCGATCTCAGGCGAAACAAAAACCGCCAAGCGACGGGTCGTTGGAGCCCAATTAGCACCATAGCCAAATTAGTAGCATAGCTGCCGGCACAAAGCAAGAACAAAATAAGGCTACGCCTCAAATAATCGCGTCAGGTCGGCGCCGCCCCTCACCCTTACCATTCCAGGGGCGAGCCGCTTCGTGCGGCTTTCCCTTCTCCCCTTGTGGGAGAAGGTGGCCGCGAAGCGGCCGGATGAGGGGTGTTCCAGCTTGGCACCAACAGCGCCCCGGCCAGCACCTCTCAACCGTCTTTGCGCTGCGCGCCAATCCACCTTCTCCCACAAGGGGAGAAGGAAGAAGAGGCGCCAGCAACACCCCTCAGAACTCGATCCCCTGCTGCGCCTTCACGCCGGCGGAGAAGTGGTGCTTGGTCACGCCCATCTCGGTGACCAGATCGGCCGCCTCGACCAATACCGGTTTGGCGTTGCGGCCGGTGACGACGACATGCAGGCCTTCGCGACGCGCCTTCAGCGCCGCGACCACCTTTTCGAGATCGAGGTAGTCGTAGCGCAGCGCGATGTTCAGCTCGTCGAGCACCACGAGGCTGATCGACGGCTCGGCCATCAGCTCCAGCGCTTTCGCCCAGGCAGCCTCGGCCGCCGCGATGTCGCGCTTCAGGTCCTGTGTCTCCCAGGTAAAGCCTTCGCCCATGGCGTGCCAGACGACACGGTCGCCGAAGGCGGCAAAGGCGTCTTTCTCGCCGGTGTGCCATTTGCCCTTGATGAACTGAACGACGCCGACGCGCTTGCCATAGCCGAGCATCCTGAGCGCCAGCCCAAAGGCGGCCGTGGTCTTGCCCTTGCCCGGTCCGGTGTTGACGATCAGCAGCCCCTTCTTGACCGTCTTGGCCGCGACCTCGGCGTCCTGCACCGCCTTGCGCTTGGCCATCTTGGCGCGGTGGCGTTCCTCGTCCTTGGGATCGATAGTATCAGCCATGTCATTTCACCTTGAGCGGCAGCCCCGCCACCATCAAAAGCACGGTGCCGGCAACAGCCGCGACGTCCTGGTTCAGCCGGCCGGCGGCGTCGCGAAACCGTCTTGCCAGCGCATTGTCCGGCACGATGCCCTGGCCGACCTCGTTGGACACCACGAACCACGGCCCACGCGGCCGCGACAGCACATCGGCCAGCCTCCGGCATTCGGCCTCGACATCATGGTCGGCCAGCATATGGTTGGTCAGCCACAGCGTCAGGCAATCGATCAGCACCGGCTGGCCGTCAGGCAGCGCTCCGATCGCGCCGGCAAGGTCGAGCGGCGCATCGATGGTCGTCCAGCCGGCGCCGCGGCGCGAGCGGTGCAGCGCGATGCGCTGGCGCATCTCGTCGTCATAGGCTTGCGCCGTGGCGATATAGCTCCAAGGCGGCGGGCCGACCGTCACCAGGCTCTCGGCATGCGCGCTCTTTGCGGAGCGGGCCCCGCCGGTGGCCAGGGGCAGTGCCCCGGCCGCGCGGGCCGGCCAAGCTGTCGCGCCCGGTG